>CAZTLI010000323.1:0-6384 GCA_964614375.1 uncultured Anaerolineaceae bacterium | reverse complement strand
ATCTGGGAAGAGGAAGATTATTGTTCGCCCCCGCTGGCGATGGAACGGCGGGCTGTCCTCGATAGCTATTTCAGCGATTTGCGCGTGGAACGGGTCGCAGAAGGGGATGGCTGGTCGAAAATCGAGCCTTTGCCGTCGCTCTGGACAGACATCAGCAGGGCCTAGCTTTCGGAATATTACAAATAACATGAATATCTCAACACTTCTATGTGAAAAATGGTGCGATAATATCCTTGATAATGTTTACTTCAGGATATTACAATGCCAATTACACTGCACTGGGAACATGAAGAGAAGCACATCCTTCGCTGTAACATGATTGGGCAGTGGACATCACAAGAACTACTCGATGGGATTGAAGCAGGCCAACACTATTTTACAAGTACCTCACATACCGTTCATTTGATAATTGATTGGTCGCAAAATACCCACAAGCCGACGCGCATCATAGAGTTTGCGCGGCGTGCCGAAGCCTATACCCCGCCTAACCTGGGTTTACTGGTGGTGGTTGGCGCAAATGCGTTTATTCAGTCGTTAATGCTGGTCGTACAAAAGCTCGCACCCCATACGACGCGCCACCTGTATTACGTTGATACGATT
Source organism: uncultured Anaerolineaceae bacterium (assembly GCA_964614375.1). GTDB lineage: Bacteria > Chloroflexota > Anaerolineae > Aggregatilineales > Phototrophicaceae > CAZTLI01. The sequence continues at coordinate 5,784 of CAZTLI010000323.1, read as the reverse complement.
GAAGAAGCCCTCATTTTGATCAAAGCGCAATCGCAGACATCGGCACTTAACCCCGTGCCATAAACGCGAGGATGTGCCCGGCAATTTCTTCGCCTGCTTCTTCTTGCAAAAAGTGTCCCGCGCCTTTGATGGTGATTTCGGGCTGACTTTTTGCTGTGGGAATCAGTTTACGGAAGAATCGCACCGCACCCCCTGTAATCGGATCACTATCGGAGAACATGACCAGCGCCGGTTTATCCCACCGGGCGAGTTTATCGCGGGCGGCACGACTTTCGGCAGCGCCGGGGTTATCGGGGCGAATGGGTACGAGCAGCGGAAAGGTCGCCACGCCTGCTTTGTACGATTCATCCGGGAAGGGCGCATCATAAGCTGCCAAAACCTCATCCGACAGCGTGCTGTTTGGTGAACTGGCCTGAAATAGACGCGGAATGTCGATGGTGCGTCCGGCTTTTTCGGCGAATGCCCGCCACTGCATAAATCCTTCGCCTATTGGCAAATCGCCCGTGCCCAATCCGGTATTCATAATCACCAGTCTCGCGAATCGGTCAGACAGTTCTGTCGCCAGAGGCAAACCCAACAAGCCGCCCCAATCCTGACACACCAGCGTGATATGCTGTAAATCAAGCGCGGTGATGAAACCCTTGAGCACCTTATAGTGCATGTGGAAGCTATAATCGTCGAGTTCAGACGGTTTATCCGACTTGCCGAAGCCGATGAGGTCAGGGGCGATGACCCGATATTTTTCAGCCAGTGGCGGAATCATCTTGCGATACAGGAACGACCATGACGGTTCACCATGCAAACATAAAATCACGTCATCACCTGCGTTTGATGTGCCCGCATTCGATGCGCCCGAACCCTCATCGACATAATGCACCCGTAAGCCATCAATCTCGACATAATGGGGTTCAAAGGGATAATCGGGCAGGTTGGCGAAGCGTTCATCGGGGGTACGTAAAATGGGCATCTCTTATCCTTGAGCGTATGACTGTTTAGCGCATTATAGCCCGTTTATACATAAATGGAGAAATAGATATGGATGATTTTCCGGTTGCGGGGATGGTTTTGAGCCATATTCTGGTGGTGCATGATGTCGAACGCGCGAAGGTGTTCTATCGGGATGTGTTGGGGGCGAAGGTGTATCGGGAATATGGGGGTACAACTGTTGTGCTGGATTTTCAGGGAGCGTGGCTGTTACTGGTGACAGGGGGCGAACCCTCCGCCGATAAACCCGATGTCACCCTTGCGCCGCCAGCAGCGCCCAACCGCGTGAGTCATGCGATGACGATACGTGTGCCCGATTGTCAGGCAGCGTATGAAACGCTCAACGCGCGTGGGGCAGCATTTATCACACCGCCGTATGATTGGGGCGCAGAAATTCGCTGCTTCTTCCGTGACCCGGACGGACACCTATTTGAAATCAGTGAGGCGCGCTAAGTCTTACAGCAACAGCGCCAGAAAACGCTCGACATCATACAACGCCGACTGGGCAACGGGTGAAATCCCTGCCAGTGCTAAATCAAAGCCGTGTTCGGTATAGGGGAATTCGACATAGACGACGGGCACATTGACCGCGTGCAGCGCCTCATAGAGGCGGCGCGCGCCATTGACATTGACCAGCCAGTCCTGTGTGCCCTGAAAAATCAGCGTCGGCGGGCAATCGACATCGACATAATGCAGCGGTGACGCCATCGCATAACGTTCGGGCATGTTATCGGGCGTATCACCGAGCAAATCCGCCAGCAGCAGCGCCGGGTCGGGGAGATGGTCGCCGCGGCGCAGTGTGCCGTTGATAGTCAAGCCCTGTTCAAACAGACGGACACTCGCGCCCTGTTTCACGTCGAATTTCGGCACAATATCGTCATGCAAGGCGCGTAAATCTACGGGCGCATAATAGGAAATGACGCCACACACCGATGTATCAACATCGCGCACGTCATCGGGGTCGAATTCAGGATGATTGGGATTATAGGCCGCTAACAGTGCCAGATGCGCCCCCGCCGAACCACCCGCGACGACGATTTTATCCGGTTGGATACCCAGTTCGTCGGCGTGCTGCTTCATCCATGCAATCGCCCGTTTGACATCGCCTAACTGACCGCTAAAACGCGCGTGCGGCAGCAGACGATAAGCCACATCCATCAACACATGCCCCTGCGCTGCCAGATGCCGGAAAAATGCGCGTGTGCCCTTGTCTTTATCGGAGAAGCGCCAACCGCTGCCATGAAAATAGACCACTGCCAATCCAGACCGCTGCACATCGTCCGGCGGCAGCCACAAATCACAGACCAGCCGTTCGCCAGAGTCGGGCACCGTGTAAAACGGGACATTGCGCTGCCAGCAGACGCCGCGATAGGAGGGCATCGTCCCCACCCAACGATGACTCAGCATTCGCGCGGTTTGCTCTGGCGTGAGATTGGCCTGCCAGCCGACATCAAAGGCGCGCTCGAAGCCATCATGACGCGCAGTGACACGCAGGGCATAATTCGCGCCCAACACCGCGCCCAATAGTCCGACCAGCGTCGTCCGCCGATCCCCTTTGAGGAATCCAATCACCGCCGCCGTCAAGCCCATCAATGCAAGCACAGGCGACAGCGCCGCCGCCAGTAGTTTAACCAGACTCAATACCGCCTGCCGGACATTTTGCACTTCATAGTAGATAAAGCCGCCCATGCCCACCGAAAGCAGGGCCAGCCAGCGTGCCAGCTTTAGCATCGTGACTCCCATTGACTCACAACGTTTGTAACCAGTCTAACACAAGCTGCGCGACTGCGACTCGTCTATCGGCAAAAGCATGGTCACTTTCCAGAATCTCGTGTGTTAAATGCTGCGCGCCCGCCTTTTCCAGCGCATAGACCAGCGGCGTGTGATTGGTCATTGGCGGCACACCATCATCGCGCGCCGCGGCAATCAACAGCAGTTTACGGTCTTTGAGGGGGTTGACGTGGTTGAATACGACCCATTCGTCCTGATATTTCAGCCCTTCTGCCAGCAGCGCCGACGGCGATGTCCCGTGCAGCGGCGGCATACTCACGGCAAAAAAATCGAGAATCATACGTCGAGTCGCATCGTCTATATCCGGTTCGCTGCCCACCAGACTCACATGCACACCCGCCAACGACGCCACGCCGAGAAATGACTCATCCCGCGCAGCCGTCAACAACGCTGCCCAGCCACCCATACTATGCCCGACCAGCACAATCCGGTCACCATCGCAGCGATAATCGCGCTGTGCCGCATCTGACCGCAGCCAATCGCGCGCCGCCACTACATCGTCCAGCACATGCGCGAAGGCGAAATTGCCGCCGCTGCCCCATGCGCCCCGATAGTGAAACACCAGCACATGCCAGCCCGCGCGCCGCAAAATCTGCGCGAGGTCGAAGTTGCGTTCATAACCGGGAAAGCCATGCAGCAGCATCACAATTGGATGTGGCCCTGCGCCCTGTGTCATATACAGCACGCCGTTGAGCTTTGCGCCACCACTCATAAACGTCACTTCACCATTCGCTGCGGGATAGTCGGCATCGAAGTATTCCGGGTCTTGCGCGATTGGATTATACGATTTTGGCATCCGTTAGCATTATCCTTGTGTTATATATGGGAAAGGCCGCTTGTCATATCAATCATACCCACGTCATCGACACATCGCGAATCGGATTGGTTGGCTGTGAATTGGTTTAAACAGGTGTTAAATGGCGGCGTGGTGGTTGCAGTATGCCTGTGTAACCCGCTAGAATTAGATGATGAAACGTTTCAGAACAAAGGTGCATCATGTCTGCCGACGATATGACATCGGCTCAAAATGCCATTCCCGACCTGCCCCTGCTCACGCCGGATAATTTCATCAACCGCGAATTGAGTAATATTGACTTTCAGTATCGGGTGCTTGAACCGGCGCGCGATATGTCACTGCCCCTGTTGGAACGGCTGAAATTCATCGCCATTGTGGGCAATAATCTGGATGAGTTTTTCATGGTGCGGGTCGCGGGTTATTTGCAACGGGTGAATCTCGGCATTGCCCGCGCGCGACCTGACGGCTATACACCGTCGCAGCTGTTGGCGGAAATTCGTTTGCGTGTGGGCGAACTGTTCCAACAGCAGCGCGAACTCAAGCAGCAGATTCTGAAGGAACTCGAACAGCACAATGTCTATGTCATGCGCGTAGCGAACCTGGACGATGCAACCTATGAAGCCGCCCGCGCCTATTTCGCCGCTGAAGTGTTTCCAGTGCTGACTCCACTCGCGGTTGACCACGCCCGTCCGTTCCCTTTTATCTCCAACCTGAGTCTGAATCTGGGCGTTTATCTTCACCGGGAGCATGACGAAGACGAATATGAGTTCGTGCGAATCAAAGTGCCGGGTGTGCTGCCGCGAATCGTCAACATGCGCGAGGTCATGCGAAAATACAGCGCGCAATCGCCGTCGATAAAACATGATGTCCTTGTCTGGCTGGAAGACCTCATCGCCGCCAATCTCGACCAGCTATTCCCCGGTATGCACATCATCGAGACGCATCCGTTTCGGGTGTTACGCAATGCCGACATTGACTATGAACACGAAATGGAAGATGAATTCCTCGATGTGCGCTCCATCATTGAACAAGGGTTGCGCGAACGAAAATTTGGCCCTGTCGTCCGTTTGAGCGTGCCCGACAGCATCAGCAAGCGCATGTTAGACCGTTTGATTGACGAGTTGAATGTCGATCCTGCGCGTGATGTCTATATGGTTAAAGGCGCGCTAGGCACTGCCAGCCTGTTCGAGATGATGCGGCTCGACCGTCCTGATTTGAAATTACCGGCGCATGTGGGGCGTCTGCCCGAAATCTTGACGCCGGGGCCGGGACGCAGCATCTTCGATACGATTCGGCAGGGCGACATTATGCTGCATCACCCGTATGATTCGTTTTCGCCTGTCGAGGAATTCTTCCGCAGCGCCGCCCGTGACCCCGATGTGCTGGCGATTAAGTCCACGCTCTATCGCGTCGGCAGCAATTCATCAGTGGTCGATGCGCTGTTAGAAGCCCGCGACAACGACAAACAGGTCTCGGCGCTCGTGGAATTAAAGGCGCGCTTCGACGAAGAAAACAATCTCGAATGGGCACGGGCGCTCGAACTCAAAGGCGTGCATGTGATTTATGGCGTCGAAGAACTGCCCGTGAAGACTCACGCCAAAATTTCGCTGGTCGTCCGCCGCGAGTCGGATGGTGTGCGGCGGTACGTCCATCTGGGGACGGGCAATTACAATGCCAGCACCGCCCGCCTCTATACCGATATTGGCCTATTTACCAGTCATCCAGAAATTGCGGAAGATGCCTCACGCCTGTTCAATCGCCTGACAGGATATGCACCCGCCACAAGCTATGATCGCTTGCTGGTCGCGCCGGAATATCTGCTGGATAATCTCATCGAACTCATCAACAACGAAATCGACGCCGCAGTCAGTGGCAAACCGGCGCGCATCATCATGAAAATGAATCAACTGGAAGAAGATGTCGTCATCCAGAAGTTGTATCAAGCGTCACAGGCGGGCGTGCATATTGATTTGATTGTGCGGGGATTGTGCTGCTTATGTCCCGGATTGCCCGGATTGAGTGACCGTATCCGCGTCATCAGCATCATCGGGCGTTTTCTGGAACATCACCGCATCTACTATTTCCAGAACGCGCCAGAAGACCATCGGGTGTATATGGGCAGCGCCGATGTCATGCGGCGCAATCTCTATAATCGTGTGGAAGTGGTCTTCCCCATCCTCGAAGCGCGATTACAACGCCGCACGTTACGGATT
>CAZTLI010000322.1:0-6384 GCA_964614375.1 uncultured Anaerolineaceae bacterium | reverse complement strand
CCGTCAGCAGGTAAAATCGCGCGTCACGAGCATAGGGCGGGAAGTAGGCGCGGCGAACACGCTCGTGGTCTGCCAGTACCTCTGCGAGCAATGAATGGAGTTCGGCGTGGGTTGTTGGCAGTGCGTCCAGTTTGAACACGCGCATGACATGCCGACTGTCGGCTTTGGCGTTGGCCCACCAGGTTTCGATCCAGGGTGTGGCTTCCAACTCTTCGGTTTGGAATTCAATGATCGGCACTTCTTGCGTTTCGTTCAACAATGCGATTTTTCCTGCTGCGATGCAATGTCTTCTTGATATTTAAATCCTAGCATGGGTTTCATTGGCGAAACATTAAGATTATAACGCCGATCTTGTTTTTACTTTCTTCAACGTTAATTCATGGAATCTTCAGAACGTTGCTAATCGCCCGCTAAAAGACAATTGAACTGCAACGATTGCACAGGCGCGGACGAGCACAGCGGCCTGGCACTCCTTTTCCTCAGCCCTTCTCACGCACGACCCAACACAACCTATCTCAAGGAGAAAAACCTATGTATACCCTCACGACTTTGTATCGTTTGCGCCAGCATCTGGGATTTGCCGCTGGCGATACCGATGACGACCCGCGTCTGCTGGATGCGTTACGCGCTGCCAGCCAACAAATCGAACGCCTGACCGGACGCCATTTTCTGCCGCGGGTGGCGACGATACGGCATACGGTCAATATGATGGATACGACAGAACTGCTGCTCGATGATGATTTGCTCGAATTGACGACACTCACCAATGGCGATGGCAGTGTCATCCCAACCGAAAGCGTGCTCATGCTGCCGGGTGATGGGCGGGCGGTGGGTGTGCTGCGGCTGACGGATGGTTTGTCATTCCTGTGGGATGCGACACCGATGCAGGCTGTTCAAGTCACCGGAATCTGGGGCTGGCACGATGACCCGGCGACGATGTGGCGTGATAGTGGCGATAGTGTGCAAGATGACCCGCTGACCGACAGTGCCACGACGCTCACCGTGACTGATGCCGATGGCGCGGACGGCGATCAGGTCACGCCGCGTTTTCAAGTCGGGCAGTTGCTGCGGATTGCGGCGGAGTTCGTGCGGGTGCTGGCCGTCGATGCGGCGACCAACACGCTCACCATCCAACGCGGCATCCAGGGTACAACGGCTGCTGAACACAGTCAGGATACGGCAATCGACGTGTTCCAACCGGTCGCCGATGTGAGTCAACTGGCGTTGCAATGGGCGGCATGGCTCTATCGCCAACCCGATAGCCCGGTCACGCCCGATATGACCATTGGCCTGCTCGAACGCCTCTATCCCCTGCGTCGCATCTCCGTTAGGTAGTCATAGGGCTGACTTGGTGGGGTCAGCCGGAATATCGTGTTGTGCTACTCCTCATGGATAAACGGAAAAGAACACGCCTAATCGACAATGTGGCTTTAGCCCATTGGCAACGGGTTGAAGCCCGCTGTCTCTACAACGATGCGGCGTTTTCTAATAGATTTATCCATCAGTCTCTCCTACAACCGTGATTTCAGCGATAAATTCGCCCGAGTTGTTGGTGTGGGGTACATCATTCGCCACTAAATAGAGCGTACCACTGACATTCGCGACAAATCTGCGCTGATTGCCGACATAAAACGGCGCATTGCCCGCTCCGATGCGCCCGACCAGGGCCACATGCAGAGTCTCCGGCAGGTAATAGTCAGACGGCGCCGGAGTTCTGCCCGCATATCTGACCGCCACAATATCTCCCGCTCTACCTTCCGGCCCAAACGAAGGGCAGTTTAAATTCACACAGGGATTGATCTGCCCTTCAGCGGTGATGATGAAGGTTTGTCCAGCGTTGACAAAAATACCGGTATCTGTCCAGCTCTGTGCTCCGGGAACGGTCACCGGTGCCTGCGTTTGAATATTTTGTGGCGGCAGCGACCCAAACGGCAGTGGCAGCGACGAACGCACACTATCAACCGCGACAATTTCTTCACCCAATGGTGGCAATACACCCAACGGCAAGGCGTTTATAACCGCCTCGTCAATCGGTTCTGGTGCAGATGGCGGCCCGGTAGGGCGCAAATCGTCTGTCAGCGGTACGCGCACTTGTTGGTCGGTTGCCGCCGTTTCTGTCGCGCCCTGTGCGGTAACAGTCGCTGTGCCTTCAACTGTCCGCACGATCAATTCCCCACCCGCCTGTGCCTGTATGAACACCGTCGAACCCATCACCACTTCAACACCATTGATGAGGAAGTTGATTTGACCTGTTCCCTGTGGCGTTTGGAAGAGGATGCCGCTTTCGGGTGCTTCACTACAGGCGCTATTGCCAATACCCGACGTGAACACAATCGCCTGCATGGGTAAATAGGGGCCAATGATCTCATTATCCCGTACAACAGGCAAGGTATTGATGTCACCTTGAATTTGTAACAATGGGGCAAATACCCAGCTTGTTGCGGTGGCGCTCCAGCGCACGCGCGCCCATTCACTATTCTCAACCCGTCCATCAATGGTTATAGATATGCCTTCTTGCAGCGTGCCTGACGTCGCATAATTTGTGCTGGGGCCAGTGCGCTCGCGAACATTCGCCGTTGTTGTTGCGATCAATTGTACGGGCGCGAAAGTAGTGCTAACATCTTCCACCTGCACATCGCCAAAGGCCAGCATCGTCACATTCTGACCGGGCAAGGTATTGGGTAAGTTGGCCTGTATCTGCAAGACGGCGATACCCCACACATCCGCTTCAATATCCAGCGGACTCAGTGCGATGCGCTCTATCGCTGTGACGCTGGCTCGATCCCCCGGTTGATCGAAGGTAAAATTCAGGGCGGTTGACCGGGCCACTGCTGTGATGTTGGCGTTGCCATAACAGGCTTGATTACGCCCCAAACCGATACAGACTTCCTCCAGACTATCTATGACATTATCCACCAGTGCCGGGCAAGTCTCTGCGCCGTCTTGAGCGATGACTAATCCGGTAAAGCACAGTACAAAAAACACAATCGCAAGTTTGATTTTCATGATTTCCCTATTTCTGGCTGATTGCTGCTAACGTTCACATCATTCTTGTGTCTGCGGATACACCTATTTTGGACGCCTATAATGCCTAATGCAAGCTATTATGTGCTGATAATTCCAATATCGCTGATTTCTGTCCTGAAAACAGAGACTGCGGTATCATCTGGCCTTTGCAGACTGGAAAGGCAGGCTCATGAATCAGCGTTATACCCTTTCTCATAGCGATGCGATGCGCGTGGTGATGGCGGTGCAGGCCGAATTGGAAAAGCGTGGCGAAGGCGCGGCGGTTGCCGTCACCGACTCACATGGTGAACTCATCGCCTTTGTGCGGACGGATGGCTGCCGCTTGCCATCTATCAACATCGCCATCCACAAAGCCTTTACCGCCGCACGCGAACGTACCGACTCCGCCAATGTGGGCAAAGCCTCGCGCGAACAACCCTTCCCGATGACCAACTTTGGCGACCTGCGCTATACGGCGTGGGGTGGCGGTGTGCCACTGGTCTATGAAGGCATGGTCGTGGGCGCAGTTGGCGTCAGTGGCCTACCGGAGGAGGTGGACATGGAATTGGCGCGGCTTGGTGCTGCGGCGTTGTAGGGACTGAACGCCAGGGTGACCTGTGAAAAATGGCTGCTGGCAAAACAATGAACCACAGCGGCGCAAACGACGAAATGTATCATACCTGACGCACCTCATCACGCATGACCGCGCTGCAACATTTTGTTAGCACCAATCGGCGTAAATGAGTGGCGGGTCTTCCCCATATCGGCTATAACTTGGGCGCTTGTGCTATGGGCGAAAAGGGATGACCATGCCTATTGTGATCAGTCGTGTTCTATTCATCATCTGGCTTGCCAATGAAGTCTATGTTGTCATTCGTTCCACGCCAGAAGAGCGTGCAGCGATTCAACTGCCGCGTTTTGGGCCATTGGCGATTATTTTGCTGTTCATTCCCCTGTTCATCGCCATCGACTATCCTCCGATTATTGGTTGGCTATTGGTCATCGGGCAGGTTCTGGGATTGGCGCTCGAACTCACGGGCGAATTTCAACTGCTGCGCGCCAAATCATTCTCCATTGTGGCGGATACACCACAAGAATTTCAGACAACCGGGTTATATCGCTTCTTGGAGAATCCAATCTATTTGGGGATTTTGTTGCAAATGACCGTCTGGGCAATTTGGATGCCGCTCGTCCTGGTGGCGACCGTCCTCAATTATGAAATGCTGCGTAAAATGGTCACAAGTGAACGGACACATCTCGCCACACAAGACTTTACGCATCGGGGTAAGGACAGCTTTTTGTGGAGCTAGGCCGCGCTCACCCGGCGTTCACGCAGGCTTGCGAGCAGGGTCGTCGCCTCGTCCAGTGTATCGACAAAGTGGAACTTCTGGCGATTGCCCAGCAATTTGAGCAGGCTGCGGGCGATGATGGCGATAACGCCACTCGCGCCAACAATGACGGTATGTCCCTGGCGTTCGTGCGCGTTGTTAATCTTGCGAATGCCGCTTGCCAACGACCCGCCTTTGGGCATCCAGTGGGTATTTCGCACATCCACCAGTATATCGACGACATACGCAACCGACGCAACCAATTTATACTGTTCGTCAACGACTCGATGAAAATCGTCCCACGTCCAGCCATCTCTAAGATAGGTGACCAGGACGGTCTGCTTTTCTTCATTCAGCCATTCAATCGTCACCTTCGCTTCTGCCGCCGGGTTGTCATCCATTTTAGCGACAGGCGCGGTGGTCGTCTTTGTCGCTGCTTTCGCATCCGCAGCAGGTTTTTGCACTTTTGGTTTTTCCGCTGATTTTTTGCTTGATTGACGGGCTGGTGTTTTGTCAGCAGGGGATTTATCAGCCGATGGTTTGTTTGTCGGAGTCTCGGTCATCATGCCCTCGCAGAACATTTCTAGTCGTGTAACAACATTGCGAAAAACATTATAGCACATTCCCTGAATGTGTCCCATATCAATCGGAATGGATTGGTCTATCAACCAGCAAGCGGGCGATAACAGCACAATGACTACATCAATAATCGCGTGAGAATGTCAAGTTACGCCGTTTTTGCGCGACGGTCACGAATGGAAGTTAGCAGCGCGTGGGCGTCGTCCATCGTACTGACAAATTGGAACTTGCTGCGACCACCCAGCAGTTTCATCATGCTGCGGGCGATGATGGCGATGACGCCGCTCGCGCCAACAACAACGGTGCTGCCCTGTCGCTCGTGAATGTTATTAATTTTACGAATGCCGCTGGACAGTGAACCGCCTTTGGGCAGCCAATTCGTTTTTTGCACATCGACCAGCACATCAACCGTATGCTCTACCGATGCCACGAGTTTATACTGCTCGTCAACAACGCGGTGAAAATCGTACCAGGACCAGCCATCTTTATGATAGGTCACCAGAATCGTGTGTTTACTATCATCCAGCCAGTCGATGGTGACGGTTTCGGTAACGGTCGCTGCGTCGTGCTCTGTTTTGCTCATCGTTTTGCCCCCACCAATGAAATGTATTGTCATTATAAACGCGATTCGCCCGAAGTTGGCTTAATATTTTTCGACAGATAACAAATTGTCACATCGACGCGCCTTGCTGCGCTCGCTGTGCAGATGAAAAGGAGCACCTGAGAAGGGTTCGAGGCGCATCACAGATTGATTATTTTTCACGCCGGTGTTGTTTTGAGGGTATCCATCATTGCTCATCATAGTCTACGGTTGATACAGTGGTTCGACTCCAAGTAAGTCTGCGATAGACCCATCGTGCGCCGATGACCAGCAAGATAAGGGCAATCATAATGAGCGTGAGGTGCTGGTAACGTTCCATCCAGTTGACAATCTCGCGCCAGTTTTCGCCCAGCATCATCCCGGCAAAGACCAATGCACCGCACCAAATCGCCGAACCCAATGCCGTAAACAGGACAAAGGGGAGCATAGGCATGTGGTCAGCCCCGGCAGGGAGTGAGATGATGCTGCGAACGATGGGAATTAAACGCCCGAAAAAAACCATGCGATAACCATACCGATCAAAAAATCGCAGCGCGCGATCATAATCCGCTTCACTCATCCGCAACCAACGTCCATAGCGCCGTAATCCAGCGCGTATCGGCCCATCGCCCAGCCAGCGCCCAATCCCATAGAGAACCAGCGCGCCGATGACCGACCCCAGCGTGCCCGCCAGCCATACGCCGACAATGCTGAAGTTGTTCCTCCCCACAAGAAAGCCCGCAAAAGGCATGACCAACTCGGATGGTATGGGCGGAAACAGATTCTCGATGAACATCACCATTCCGATACCGGCGTAGCCTAGACTAGCGATAATTTGTTCAATCCACAGGGCGATTTGTCCCATGACCTGCGCCATTGCCATTTTCCTTA
>CAZTLI010000321.1:0-6403 GCA_964614375.1 uncultured Anaerolineaceae bacterium | reverse complement strand
CGCCCGCTAAACCCTGTACCCGTGCGGCAATGTTCACCGTCTGTCCAAAATAGTCTAAGCGGTCATTGAGCGTGACGACAATCGAATGCCCGCGATGAATGCCGATTTTGAGGAATAGGTCTTCAGAAATCGTTGTGTTGAATTCATTCAAGCCTTGAATCATGTCGATAGCGGCTTGAACGGCCTCTTTCGGCGTCATAAACGTCGCCATGACTGCATCGCCAATCGTCTTGACAATCGCGCCTGAATTCTTGGCGATGGCGTTGTTGAGCGTGTCAAAGTGCTGCCGTACCAGATAATAGGCTTTGGCATCACCAACGCGATCATACATTTCTGTCGAACCTTTGAGGTCGGTGAACAGAAATGTAATGTCTTTCACGCCAATACCTTCGTCATTTTGCAGCACCTCGCTGCGAAATAGGTCGCGAAATGTTTGTGTCGTGAGTAAACGCTTACCCGACAAAAATGGGTCAAACGACAAATACATCGACTGAAAGCCTGCGGGGTAGTGTACGACCAGCAGTGGGCTGCGTTTTTCCATCAGATTCGTGTATTCAATCTTGACCTTGCCACTTTCAAGCTCATCGGTCTGGTCATAGCGAAATGTTGCGACGGATTGTACCACCTCAGCCGGTTTTAATTGGCGGTCTTTCGCGACAAACTGACCTTCTTCCAGATGAATCGGAATCGCTTCTAACTCGGATTGATGTTCCTGCAAAAAGAACACGACGGATGTACGATGGTATAAATCCTTCGCTTGTAACATACCGGGCATAATTTCTGTTTCGATGACAATCTTCTCGTCGGGTTCCACATACTGCATATGACGGGTGAGCATTTCTGCCACTTGTTGAAACGTTGTGCCATCTGGCAAGGGTTTGACACCTTTAGCAAAGTGGTATTTGAAATAATAGTCTTCAATGGGCAGCGTGTTGGCGTCATGAAAACGAATAGAGCGAACTTGTGGGGAAATCGTAAAGGCAACCTGAATGTAGTCGTCCATAGACACGTTGACTTCAGCCGAGCAAAAGTTACATCTAAAGTGGGAATGTAGATTCGATAAGTCGCTCAAACTTTCTACCACATTCGCGCAAAACGCACACACCAGATGCCACTCCATTTCAAACAGGCCGAATTTGGCGCTGTATAGGAACAAATCAATGGTTTCGGATTCCGCCATATTTTTGTCAGTGGCATACTGTAGTGGGTTGATACGAAACAGGTCATAATCATCTCCGGTGCGAATCATCGTTTCCAAACGCGAAATCACGCGCGGACTCCAACTTCTCGCTTCTTCGAGTTGAATCAGTCTATTTTCTAAAATTTGTTCATTGATCGCTGCGCCAGACATGCTGTCCCCTCCCGGTAATCTATGCCTGTGCAATATTGTGGATAAGGATTATTGTATAGCGTTTAAAGTGAATACAAAAATTCTGAGTAGAGCAGAGTCCAATAAAACAGACGTTCTTGATAAAAATAGACCTTTCTTTTACACTGAAGATGCACACTTTGCTGGTGAGGACACTATGGTAACTGACCACTTTAAGCGCCCGTTACGTGACCTGCGAATTTCGGTGACAGATCGCTGCAATTTCCGCTGTCCGTATTGTATGCCTGCCGAGATTTTTGGCGAGCATTATCGTTTTCTACCGCGTGAACAACTACTGACCTATGAGGAAATCACACAGGTCGCGCGTGTTTTTGTGAAGTTGGGTGTGCGTAAGCTGCGGATTACCGGCGGCGAACCACTGGTGCGCGAAAATATTGAAACGCTCATAGCAATGCTGGCAACCATCGACGGTGTAGATGACATCGCCATGACGACCAATAGCTATCTGCTGCCCAGGAAGGCCGATGCGCTCAAGGCCGCTGGACTCCATCGGCTGACGATTAGCCTCGATTCGCTGGATGATGCCGTATTCCAGAAAATGAACGGCGGACGTTCCAGTGTGCAAAAGGTGCTGGATGGTATCACAGCGGCGGAACAGGCCGGATTCAGTCCTCTGAAAATCAATGCCGTCGTCCAGCGCGGTGTGAATGACCATACACTGGTTGAACTGGCGCGTCATTTCAAAGAGCGCGGGCATATCATGCGTTTCATCGAATACATGGACGTTGGCACAATGAACGGCTGGCGCTTGGATGAAGTGGTCCCGGCGAAAGAGATTATTGAGCGTATTAACGCTGAACTGCCCCTGGAACCCATTGACCCGAATTATCGTGGCGAAGTGGCGAAACGCTATCGTTATCGTGATGGGGGTGGCGAAATTGGTCTGATTACGTCAGTAACTCAACCATTTTGTGGCGCGTGCAGCCGTATACGGTTGTCTGCTGAAGGCGAATTGTTCACCTGTTTGTTTGCAGCCAAAGGGACAGACATCCGCACGTTGATGCGTGAGAATGCGTCCGACGACGTACTCGAACAGTTCATCACGCAGCTATGGAGCAAACGTACAGATCGCTATTCTGAAGTGCGCGCGTCGCTGACGAAACCGCGCGATAGCAAAGTCGAGATGTACCACATCGGGGGCTAAAGCGTCGCCTTAAATTGGCGATTGTTTGAAATCCCTTACCTGCTTGACCTGTACACAAATCAGAACGCATGTACAATGATTGGACAGCGCGCAAGAGCGCGTTTTTTGTCGGCAGGAGGATGGATGATGAAATTATTCTCGTGGAATGTCAACGGTATTCGTGCCGTGCAGAAAAAAGGCTTTCTGGATTGGATGAAAACCACCGCCCCGGATGTGTTGTGTCTACAGGAAACGAAGGCATGGCCTGAGCAGTTGGATGATGAACTGCGCTTGCCCGATGGCTATCAAAGTTACTGGGCCACTTCCGAGAAAAAAGGCTATAGTGGCGTCGCGCTGTATAGCAAGACCGAGCCGAAGTCCGTGCAAATCGGATTGGGCATGGACAAATACGACAGTGAAGGGCGGACGATTGTCGCGGATTATGGCGACTTCGTGTTGATAACCGCCTACTTCCCCAATGGTGGACGTGACCACAGCCGTGTGCCCTATAAAATGGACTATAAGGCCGATTTCCTGCGTTTTTGTGATGATTTGCGGGCAAAGGGCAAGGGTGTGATATTTTGTGGCGATGTCAACACTGCCCACCAAGAAATCGACCTCGCCCGTCCGAAAGACAATACCAAGACTACCGGTTTTATGCCGCAGGAACGGGCGTGGATTGACCAGGTTGTCGCAGCCGGGTATCTCGACATTTTCCGCGTGCTAAACCCTGAACTCGAAGGCGCGTATAACTGGTGGTCGAACCGCAGCGGCGCGCGGGAACGCAATGTGGGCTGGCGTATCGACTATTTCTTCATCAGCGACGACCTGCGCGATAGGGTGGTCACGGCGGAACTCCATCCAGACATCATGGGCAGCGACCACTGCCCGATCAGTTTGACGCTGAAATAGCGATTGGGCCGGTTGACGGCTATTTCCCGCCGAGTTTATAGCCAATCGTCCGCAGAAACGTTGTGCGCCATGCGATGCCTTTTTCGTCTTCGATGCCTTTGCTCTTGAAGCCGTCGATGACGCCGACCACACCGCGTCCTTGTTCGGTTTCGGCGAGGATGACCTGGGTTGGATTAGCGGTAGCGCAAAAGATGCCGACCACTTCGGGCACAGCTTGCAGGCACTTCAACACATTAATCGGGAAATAGCCTTCGCCAAGGAACAGGATAAAACTGTGTCCGGCGGAGAGATTGTAGGCGTTTTTCTTCGCCAGTTCGGTCAGCGTGTTGTCTGTACCTGTCCAGCGCACCAGACATTCGCCCGATGCTTCGCAGAAGGCAAAACCGAATTTGATGCCGGGAACGGTATTGACCATCGCTTCATGCACATCTTCAACCGTTTTGATGAAGTGGCTCTGACCGAGAATGAAGTTGATAGTTTCGGGTTTTTCAATCGTGACAAGTTTAAGTTCCACTTTTCATACCCTTTTTATAGAGATTTTGCGCTTTGTCCATGTGACAATCGCTTTTTCCACTATAATATAACAACGAATCTTTCATAATGCGCGTCATTTTGTTTCAACATAGCTGGAGTACATCATGCCCCAAATAACTGTCCGTGACGTTAATCTTTATTATGAGGAATATGGTCAGGGTGAACCGCTGCTCTTATTACACGGGTTAGGGTCAAGCACCCGCGATTGGCAGCCCCAGATTGAAGCGTTCAAACAGGATTTTCGCGTGATTGCGGTTGATATACGCGGACATGGCAAATCCTCCAAACCACCCGCGCCCTATAGCATTCAACAGTTTGCCGATGACATCACCGGGTTGATGACTGCCCTTGATATTGAGGCGGCGCATGTCATTGGCTGGTCAATGGGGGGCGGAATCGCGTTTCAGATGGCGGTCAGCAATCCCGAACGCCTGCGAACGCTGACCATCGTCAACAGTTCGCCAGAAGTGGTGTCGCGCACACCCCGTCAGCGCCTGCAAATCATGATGCGCTTTTTTATCGTGCGTCTATTGGGAATGCGGAAGATGGGCGAAGTGCTGGCGAAGCGCCTGTTCATCAAACCAGAGCACGAAAACCTGCGCGCGACATTCATCGAGCGCTGGGCGGAAAACGACAAACGGGCCTATCTGGCTTCTATGCAAGCGATGGTCAACTGGTCAGTGATGGACAAAATTCAGTCCATCAAAGTGCCAACACATATCATCGGCGCGGAGCATGACTATACACCTGTGGCCTATAAACAAGCCTATGCTGCCAGTATTCCGGGCGCGAAAGTGACCATCATCCCGGATACACGCCACGCACTGCCAACAGAAAATCCCGAAGCGTTCAACAAAGCCGTGCAGGACTATCTGGCGCAGCACACCGCTCAGGAACAGAAAAAGGCCGATGCGAAAATCGGCGCGTAGCAACGGCTGATGCTATTCCTACAGATTTGGGGTGTTGAGAGGTCGATTAGACGCCTGATTCGGCGTCGTCGGCTTCTTCGATGTCCGATAGGTCTTCAGGGATGTGTAGTTCGGTTGGTGCTTCTCTGTTGAGACTAGCGAGCAGGTCAATCTCCTGCGAATCGAGCACATCCTCAATCGCTTCCAGTGTTCGGGCATTCATCTGATTGCTTTTGCCGATTGGGAAGGGGTCAATCCCGCCGACTTCCGCGCCCATCATCCGCTTAATCGCCAGCATTTCTTGTGTCGTGATTTGCGACATTGTGCCCCATACATCGTCGGTTTCGTGTGTGCCGAATGCGCGATGAAAGGCAATGCGCTGGAATTGGACACTGTTCATATTGGCGGCAATCAGTGCGGCGGGGTTATAACCGCGTGGCAGCAAATCACGCTGCCGGATGAGCAAAATGCCCAGAACGAGAATACCCACGCCCAACCATTGTGTCGCTGTCAGGCGGTCATGCAAGATGAAGAACGCCAGACTCAGGGTAACGGCGATTTCTGCAACGGCCAGAATCGCCGTCTGCATCCCGCCCATGAACTTCACCCCCGCGAACATCGCCACTCGTGAGAGCGCTGTCGTGACCCCCAGCGCGACGATAGGCCCGATGGATGCTTGAAAGACTTCGTTTGAGATAGGCTGCCCAACTGCCATCCATACAATCGTGACGACGACGCCCATCGTGGTCAGAATATAGAGAGCGACTGTCGGCGACGGCATTTCATAGAGCACATATTGACTGAGAATCAGCGTCCCGGCGAACATCAGCCCATTACCGAGCATCAAACCCACGCCCGTCCAATCCACAGATTGCGCGCCAAACCCGGTCAGCAGGAATAGGGCTAGCATCGCCAATGCCACCCGAATCAGTGTGCGTCCATCGGCCTTTTGCCCGCCGATACGCGAGAGTAACACCGCAAACGCCAGATACATGCCATTCACAAGCTGCACGAGGGACGCATCAAGGCGTTCTAAGCCGCCATAGTAAAAGAGTGACCCGATACCGTTGATAATGCCGATGACGGTACAGCCCAAAAATCCAGCGGGGTAAATGTAAATATATTTACGGAAAAACAGTAAATAAAAGACCCATAACAACGCCACAGCGACCAATGTCCGCAGGGCGGCAACCGTAAAGGCATCCGAACCCGCATTGACCGCCATTTTGCCAAAAATGGGGGCCATGCCCAGAAATAGCGGGGCGACGAAGGCAGCAGCAACGCCTTTTGCATTTAGCTGGTTTTGCTGGTCCATGCTAAATTGTCCTAATTATAGTTTGATGCGTTTCGGGATGGATTGTGCTTTCGTTATCAATGGCAAAATCACCACAAATTCACTACCGGGACATTTTTCACGGTCTCGTCCGGGGCTTTCCACGCGAATGCGCCCACCATGCGCGCTAATAATGCCCCTGCAAATGGGCAACCCTAACCCGATGCCACCGCCATTAAACGCCGTTTTGCTGGTGGTATGCA
>CAZTLI010000320.1:0-6408 GCA_964614375.1 uncultured Anaerolineaceae bacterium | reverse complement strand
AGCACAATGGCACATAAAAAAGGTGGCGGTTCAACTAGCAATGGTCGCGACAGCCAGTCAAAACGGCTGGGTGTAAAACGATTTGGTGGGGAATATGTCATCCCCGGCAATATCATCGTGCGCCAAAAGGGAACGAAATTCCATCCCGGCGAAAATGTCGGCATTGGGCGCGATTACACCCTGTTCGCCGTCGCCGAGGGCTACGTCGTCTTCGAGCGGATGCGCGGACGTGGCAGCCAGAAACAGGTCAGCGTCTACCCGCAACTGCCCAATCAGTAAATAATCCTACCCTATCTGAAATTACGCTACCCCATTGACTGATGGGGCCGTGATGCAACGAGGAGAACGATCATGAAAGAAGGTATCCACCCGGAGTGGTTCGCAGAGGCCACTGTGATATGCGCCTGTGGCAATACGTGGAAAACCGGGGCCACTATTCCCGAAATCCGCACCGATATTTGCTCGGCTTGCCACCCATTCTATACCGGTGAACAACGCATTGTTGACACTGAGGGGCGTGTAGACATCTTCTATAAACGTCTGCAAGAACGTGACAATATTCGTGCCGAAACAGAAGCGCGTATCGCGGCCCGAACACCGCTTGACCTCCCAATTTCTGAACTCGGTATTGGCAAACGCTACCTCAATGCGCTTGAAGAGGCCGGCATTAATGTGGTGCAAGATTTCCTGGACAAATTGTCCGAAACTGGCGACGAGGGGTTGCTCGAACTGCCCAATATCGGGCGCAAGGTGCTGTCGGACATCAAGAAAACACTTCGTACACGCGGCTACGAAATCCCGGAAGTCGAAGAAGAATAAAGCGCAGCGCAACGCGATATTATAAGGCAGGCACGAATTCCTACGATGCCTGCCTTTTTGTTGACACCGACACATTTCAGAGGATATTTCCATGAACCATCACACAGGACGTGTAGAAGTTATCTGCGGCAGCATGTTCTGCGGCAAAACAGAGGAACTCATCCGCCGCTTGCGCCGTGCTGTGATTGCCAAACAAAATGTGCAGGTCTTCAAACACAGCCTCGATGACCGCTATGGCATCCAGCAAATCACCAGTCACAATGGGCAAAACATTGATGCGATTCCGATTGCAGACAGCAGTCAAATCATCAACCACATTAAAGACGACACAACCGTCGTCGCAATTGACGAAGTACAGTTCTTTGATGAAGGTATAGAAGGCGTCATTAACAAATTAGCAGAACGGGGACTGCGCGTCGTTCTGGCGGGACTGGATATGGATTTTCGTGGCGAACCGTTCGGGCCCATGCCGCAGCTGCTGTGTCGCGCAGAAGACGTGACGAAACTGCACGCGATTTGTGTGGTATGTGGCGAGAGTGCCAGCCGCACCCAACGTCTTGTCAATGGCAAACCAGCCCGATATAACGATCCTATCATACTCATCGGCGCAAAGGAATCGTATGAAGCGCGCTGCCGTGAACATCACGATGTGCCCCGCACGTAATCAATTTTCGTGAACCAGTATTTTCATGTACAATAAATTTACCACGTACTCACATCACGGAAGATGATTAACCAACAACATGAATTCTGTTCAACAATTAAACCGCCGTATCCAACATGAAGCCGAAGCTATTCAGGGCATTGTTGCCGAAACAGGTCGTATCATCGTTGGGCAAAGTCGGCTTATCAACCGATTACTGATTGCGCTTTTATCCAATGGGCATATTTTGATTGAGGGCGTGCCCGGATTGGCAAAAACATTAGCTGTCCGCACGCTGTCAGCAACCATCAACGCCCGTTTCCAGCGCATCCAATTCACTCCCGACCTGCTGCCTGCCGACCTGACAGGCACGCTCATATATAATCCGCGCACAGGGGAATTTACAGCCCACCCCGGCCCTATATTCAGCAACATTGTACTCGCCGATGAAATCAACCGTGCCCCGGCAAAAGTGCAGTCGGCACTGTTAGAAGCGATGGAAGAGCGACAGGTCACATTGGGCGATGCGACCCATCGGTTACCTGAACCATTTATGGTGCTGGCTACGCAGAATCCAGTTGAGCAGGAAGGCACCTATCCACTCCCTGAAGCGCAGTTAGACCGTTTCATGCTGAAGGTGGTAATTGGGTATCCCTCGCGCGCCGAAGAGCGCGAAATCATGGAACGGATGGCGGGTGAACCACCGCCGCCACCAGCCCCAATCATTACGCCAGACCAGATTATTCAAGCGCGGCAGGCCGTGCAATCCGTATATGTTGATGACAAAATCAAAGACTATATTCTGGATATTATTTTCGCCACGCGCGAACCATCTACAAATGGCCTGAAAAACTTACGCAGCCTCATCGAGTTTGGTGCATCACCCCGCGCAACGATTTTCCTCGTGAAAGCAGCAAAAGCCTTTGCCTTCTTGCAAGGGCGAGGGTATGTCGTCCCTGATGATGTGAAACAGGTTGCGACGGATGTCCTGCAACATCGCATTATCGTCACATTTGAAGCCGAAGCAGAGAATATCACCGCCGCCCAAATCGTCCGGCAAATTGTCAACCGGGTCGAAGTCCCATGACCATTACTGCGGATACGCTTCGCAAGATTCGACGCATTGAATTGCAGACACGGCGATTGGTCAACAATTCATTTGCAGGTGCATATCATGCCGTATTCAAAGGCAAAGGCATCGCATTCGATACGGTACGCCCCTATCAACCCGGCGATGACATTCGCGATATTGACTGGAATGTGACCGCCCGAACAGGCGACCCGCATGTCAAACGCTATATCGAAGAACGCGAATTGACCGTGATGCTGGTATTTGATGGCAGTGCGTCGTGTTTATTTGGCACCACAAAACAACAGAAACGCGAACTTGCCGCCGAACTCGGAGCAGTGCTGGCGTATGCCGCTATACGCAACAATGACCGTGTGGGATTGCTGATTTTTAGTGACAAAATTGAAAAATATATCCCGCCGCGCAAAGGCCGCAATCACACCCTGAGACTCATTCGTGAACTACTCGCTGCACAATCAAACGGCAGCGGCACAGATATTGCCACAGCATTGCAGACCGTCAATCGGGTGCTGACACACGGCGCGATTGTCTTCTTGATTTCGGACTTTCTCGCGCCAGTCGAACACTTTACACGCGAAATGATGGCACTCAGTCGCAGGCATGATACTATCGCAATCCAAATTACCGACCCAAGAGAAACGCAATGGCCTCAAGTCGGCCTCGTAGGTTTGCAAGACGCAGAGTCAGGCAGTGTACAATGGATTGATACCCATTCGGCGCAGTGGCAAACCGCATTCACGACGCAAACACAGCAGCATCAACATACGCTCCAAAAATTATTCTCGAATGCGCTCATAGACTCTATTCACTTGCCGAATGACGGCGATTATGTCGCCTCGCTCACACAGTTTTTCCAACAACGTACCAAACGTTTGATGAAATGAAACACCTCGCACGCCGATTACTTCCACTCACGTTCATCCTATTGATGGGAAATATACAGGCGCAAGATACTGTGCTGGCCTATTTCACAGCGGATAATTTCACACCGCTCATCGGCGAACGAGTCACACTCACCCTGATCGTTGAAGTGCCCATCGCGTTTGAAATCACCGGATGGCCTGAATTCCCGCCTGACCAGTACCCATTTGAAGTTTTAGAAACGCATGAGCGAACAGAACAGATTGATGATGAGCGTTATCACAGTCAGCAGGCCTTTACCGTCACCATCTGGCGTCCCGGCGAATTTCGGACACCAGATTTACTGTTGACCTATCACGACATAGAAAATGACGAAACCCATTCTGTCCCCATCGAGCCTGCCTTCTTCAACGTGCCCACGCAGTTAACGGGCACAGATGCAGACAGCCTGCGTCCGTTTAAACCACAGATTGACCTGCCCTATCTATCACCCCTCGTCATCATGGGGCTTGCAATTGCAGCAGGTGGTACAGGCTGGTATGGTTATCGACAATGGCAGCGTCGGCGGGAACATCCGCCCAAATCCACACCAGACATCACAACGCCATACACGACAGCGATTGCCACCGTAGCACAATTAGAGCAACATACACCGTCTCCAGAAATCGTCTATTCACAAATTGCGGATTGCGTGCGAACCTATATTCAGCAGCACTTCACAATCGCCGCTCATGAACTGACGACAACCGAGTTGCTGGAAACATTGACTCAACATCACACCGAATTGCAGCCCGAATTACTGCGGGAACTGGGACGATTACTTCAACAAGCCGATTTAGTGAAATTCGCGGGCATTACCCCACCTGCTAACCAGACTGGACGACTGCTGAAGTTTGCGCGCAACTGGCTCACCAATGCCGACCAATACATGATGGAGGAGGCTGAATCATGAGTGTTTTTCGGTTCGCGCATCCATTGGCCTTCCTCTTGCTGACTTTACCCGTCGTAATTGGTTATCTGATGCTGCGACGACGTTGGGCTACACTGCCACCCCTCATTCAATATTCCGATACCCGTCTCGTGAGCAATTTACCCTTGAGTTGGCGGGTGCGCTTGCGTCATTTACCGGACATATTGCGGGCTATAGCGTGGATTGTGCTCGTGATTGCACTGGCGCGTCCGCAAAGTGGGCAGGCGCGGGAGATTTTGCGGGGACAGGGTATCGACATCGTTTTCGCACTGGACATTTCCGGCAGTATGGATGCACCCGATTTCGATCCCGTTAACCGCCTTGAAGCCGCCAAAAGTGTGATGATAGACTTCATCAATCAGCGTGAATTTGACCGCATCGGCCTTGTCGTCTTTGCGGATACCGCGTTCCAACAAGCACCGCTGACGCTAGATTATGATATTCTCATTCGCTTAATCGAGGAAATCCGGCTTGCGCCAGAACTCGGACTGGGGACAGAGACCGCGATTGGTGCTGGGCTGGCATCGGCGGCGAACATGCTGCGGTCAAGCACCGCCGCCACCCGAATCATCATCTTGCTAACGGATGGCGCGAACAATACAGGACATCTTGCGCCAATTACTGTCGCTGAAGCCGTTGCAACACTTGGCATCCGCGTCTATACCATTGGCATGGGCGATCCGACATTTCAAGAGGGCGAACTCGATATTGTGACGTTAACGTCTATTGCCGAGCTTACCGGAGGAAATTATTTTCAGGCCAATGACAGTATCGGATTGCAAGATACGTATGCGTTAATCAATAATCTTGAACGGTCAACAGTTGAACGACAATTATTTGTCCGCTGGCAAGATCAAGCCATGTTCTTGATATTGACTGCGCTTATTCTGCTCATCCTTGAGCGTGTCTTACGCCACACACTCTTTCAAACACTGCCATAATTTCAATTATGTTCACGAATGCCTCTGCTCTACTGTTGCTCATTATCGTCCCGATTGCCATTGGCTTTTGGATTTGGCGTGAACGACTGCGCTCCCGCGCTCTGAATCAAATTGGCGCATCGGCAATATTGAAATCTCTGGCGAGTCAGGTCAACCCGATACGCCGCAGGTTCAAAATAGGATTATGGCTTATCACCCTCCTGGCCTTGATTTTTGCGCTGGCACGTCCAGTGTGGGGGATTGAAGTCGAACTCATCGAAACACAGGGGGTTTCAGTCATTATTGTCTTGGATGTCAGCCGGAGTATGGATGCGGAAGACATTTTACCCAGTCGTCTGGCACGAGCGCGTCTGGATATATCGCGCCTATTCACTGAAATCGAAGGCAATGCCGTCGGTATTGTGTTATTTGCGGGCGATGCGTTTGTGCTCATGCCCCTGACGACGGATATTTACTCGGCGTCCGCTTTCCTGAATGCCGCCAGTACAGACTCCATCAGCTTGCAGGGTACGGGTATCGCGCAGGGCATTCAAGCGGCTATTGAGACTTTTGATTCACGCTCGCCCTCACAGGCGGTCATCGTACTCGTCACCGACGGCGAAGATCATGAAGGCGATACACTGGCTGCGGCACAAATAGCCGCCCAACAGGGTATCACGATTCACACATTGGGTTACGGTAATCCCGATGAAGGCGTTCCCATCCCCATTCGCACAGAAACCGGATTGATTGAATTCAAAACCAATGAAAGCGGGCAAATCGTCCTGACCCGCCTGCACGAAGCGCCGCTGCAAGACATCGCCGACGCGACTGGCGGCCTATATCAACGGGCAGGAGGCGATACAGTCGCTATCACGAACATTGCCAATCGCATCAACGGTCTTGAAGGCACAACCCTGGCGACAACCACAACACCTCGTGGAGTCGAGCGGTTTGGCATATTTGTCGCCCTGGCACTGATGGCGCTATCGGCTGAAATCCTGTTATCAGAAACGCGGAGGGGCTGATTGTCGATGCG
Source organism: uncultured Anaerolineaceae bacterium (assembly GCA_964614375.1). Taxonomy (GTDB): domain Bacteria; phylum Chloroflexota; class Anaerolineae; order Aggregatilineales; family Phototrophicaceae; genus CAZTLI01. The sequence continues at coordinate 66 of CAZTLI010000320.1, read as the reverse complement.
ATATATCGTCTTTTCCTTAATCTTCCTCGTCACGGTGATACTATTCGCTGCCGGATGCAGCGGCAG
>CAZTLI010000319.1:0-6410 GCA_964614375.1 uncultured Anaerolineaceae bacterium | reverse complement strand
CTTCGCCGTATGGCAGCACGGTGACGCTGCAACCGATTATCCTGACCATTCGCGGGCGACCCGATGCCATCGTGCTTGAACGCACGGGTTTCCTCACCATTGGTCGTACCGACCCTAAAGCGCCGGATGTGAATCCCGATGTGGATTTACAGCCGTTTGGGGCGGACGAAGCGGGCGTCTCGCGGAATCATGTGCGCGTTGCCGCCGCAGATAATCCGCCGACCATCACCGATCTGGGCAGCGCCAATGGTACGTTTGTGAATGGGCAAAAACTTATCCCGGATCGTCCACAGGCGATTCATGACGGTGACGAAATTCGCTTCGGGCGGCTGATCGCCCGCGTGCGTTATCTCTAGCGGACAATAATCTCCTAAAAACACACAGGGCAGCCTGGGCGACAGGCTGCCCTGTTTTGCGTTGCATGGACGCAGAGACCGACATTTTGATGTCAGTCAGTGGGCGTCAGCTTGTCGCGCACCCTGAAGTGTAGGGGCTGAAGCCGCATTGTCTGTCCGGGTGATAGACTGCGACTCAAACTATGGACTATTTGCGCCTGCGGTTTTTCTGGCGCGATTTTTTGGACTGCTTGCGTTTGGCGCGGGCTTTTTGACGGTCAAAGCGGGCTTTGGTCGCGCGCTGGGCGGGGCTATCGCGATCCATATTGGCGGCACGGGCGGATGATTTTGTGGTGCGGGTACGGGGCGGTTTCAGCCCGTACTTGACCTGCAAATCATACCAATCACCCCCTGCCGCACGTTCATTGACGTGTCCGCCTGCATAGGCGGCTTCAATCAAAGGGAGACTGTCTTCGTGATTGAGGTTTGCCAGTGATTTCACTAGAAAGCCGTTGAGCGATTCTTCATTGTCGGCATAGTGTTCGAGTTTGCTGTGAATAGCCGCAATCGCGTCTTTGCGGATGTCTTCCCATGCGCCGGCGATGATTTCCAGCGCGCGAACTGCTCTTGCACGGGCGTAGGCCTGCACAGCGTCATTGGCCACATAATCGCGAAGATAGGGGACAGATGACGGCCCAATGAGCGAGAGCGCCGCAGGAATCTCTGATGCTGTCCAATAGCTGCCTGTCAGTTCGTGGAACAGGTTAATCAGGGGTTGGACTGCCGCTTCTGCCCGCAGCATCCCCAGTGTCCGCCACGCATGAACCGCCGCCCACATCACCCCTTCATCATCGCGGTTTTCCATCAGGGTCTGGTCGGTTGCCAGCGCAATCAGGGCGTCGATATGGCTGTCGTCAAAGCCCAGCGCGAGATAATCAGGCCAGGAATCAAATTGGCGGATGTCGCCCAGCGTTAATAACTGGTCAACTGGCGGGGAATAGGTCATGATTGATGCCTCTCGTTTTAGTGGATAGGGCATTGTAGCAGCGAGGAACGCGCTGTCTCAATGGTGATGATAGCCTATCACACAGAAGAACAAAGATTTGAACCCAGAGGACACGGAGGCCAAGGAATTATCATGACGATTATCTATCACATTACGCCACAGACCGAATGGCAGGCGGCACAGACAGACGGTGCATATCGTGCGCCATCGCTGGCAACTGAGGGTTTCATCCATTGTTCAACGGCGAAACAGGTTGTGGCTGTTGCCAACGCCTTTTATCGCGGGCAGATCGACCTCGTGCTGCTGGCGATAGAGACCGGGCGATTGACCGCCGCCACACGCTGGGAAGCGCCCGCCCATCCCAATCCAGACCATCCCGCGCCTGTCGATGAAGCCGACCTATTTCCGCATATTTATGGTGCGATTAATGTAAATGCGGTGACACAGGTTCATGCGTTTCCTGTGAATGCCGATGGCACATTCACGCTGCCGGTGGGTGTAGAATGAAGCCAGTGGACAGCGCCGCTTGAGCACAGGGGATGCGTGGGTCAATCGTGCCGGAAATTTACCACACAAACGCTGGGGAGGGTGTATAATAGGCATTGAAGCTGACATTGAAGCTGTAATAAATGGTTTGGGGGTATGCCTATCATGCGTAACGACGCCCTGCGGATGTTAAGCCACCACATCCGTTATTTGCACCACATTGATGGTTATATCAGCGGTGAACTCTCCGACCCACATCTCACGGATTACCACGAATGTGAATTTGGTCGCTGGTATTACAAAGCCGCGCTGCGTAACGCCAAACTGGTCAAAAGCCCGGCCTATCGGCAATTGGGTGAAAAACATCGCCTGTTTCATCGGCATACCGATTCAGCGGTGCAGTTGTATCGCAAGGGGAATGGCAACTCTGCTCAGGAGCAGATGCAGGAAGCCCATCGCCTGCACCGTGAGATTCAAGATTTGCTGCTCGAAATTGACCGTTTGCTGCAAGCGACCTTCAGCAAAATCTAAAACCACTGTCGTTTCATCCGCCATTTTTTGCTTTCCGACATGAAAGTTGTATAGATATGGTGTCCGACTTTTTACGAAATATTCGGAAATTTTTCATGCCGCGCCAGCTATTTTTCTCCTACAATAAATGTACAGACCGACAATCATTGAAGTCATCATTATAGAGGTATGGGATCATGAAAACAGAAATCAGCGGACTGAACATCAACGAAAATATCGCCTATCTCGACCTTTCACGCCTGAATGGACTCAATGATCTGGCAGATGCCTGTGACCTGCTCGAACAGTGGATGGATGAAACCGGCTATCTGGTCAGCGTGATTGTGGATATGGCGAATACATCGCTGTCGGTATCCACCCTTACCCGTTTGCAGCAGCTTTACTCCTATGCCCATCCCAATCTGGACACCCTGATTATTGTCCATACCCGTTCGCTTGTGAAATTTGCGTTCGACTCGATTCGCATTCCCAATCACATGGCAGCGCCGACACTGGTGTTTATGGACACCGTGGAACAAGCACAGGCCTACATCGCGGATGACGATGCCACAGTGCCTGTGACGCCGATGTTCCCGATGATCGTGCGCTAATTGGCTGCATGGCCTGTGAACGGATGCCGCATCCATCTTCACAACTTAACAGGGGCTTACGTCATATCCACAGTATAGCGCAACCAGATGCAGTCATTTTCATAGACCTGTGCGCTAAACAGTTTGAGTCGCACTGGCGTCTCTTCTTGCGTCATCAAGAGAAGCGACCTGATATACTACGACTCCGGGTTTGTTCATTATGATGACTTTTCTCCGTCCAACCCTGAAGAACAGGCAGCACCCTTAGACTGTTTATTGTGCAGTATACCACCCTGATGGGAGAGTGTAGGGTTACGAGGAAATCCCCAAAAAACCCCGACCTTCAGTCGTCTCGTTCACAGTTTTGATGTCGTATCGCACTAACACGGTCAAGGACGACGACCAGATGATTACTCCACTGCAAATTGCGCTGCAAAGGCGCGGCGCGCGGCGGCTTCCCCTTTTTGTATCAACGCTGCGCTGGCAGCACTGTCATAGTCGATGATGCGCTGAACAGTCAGCAGTTTGTCGGGCGCGACGATGACCGGATTGACATGGCGATATTTTTGCGACCCATCAGGATTACGCACTACTTCAGATAGACGATTATACGATTTCAGCAGCTTGAGTTCCGCGCGGAACGACGCCAGCAGCGCCCAATCGAGTGTCCATGTCATGGCTTCGGCAAAATCCTGTGGCAGTCGTCCGCGATTTTCCTGTGCTTCGGCGCGAGATTCCCACCACGGCGTCATCATGACCACCACCGCTTCCATCGGCTCATCTGCCGGACGATCCCCAACCGCATCCATCACGGGACCAAGCGGCGTATTGGCGACGACTGCGCCATCCCAGTATGTCTCACCATCGACTTCTGTCCAGGGATAGACCATCGGAATGCTGCAACTGGCGATGATCCGCTGGATGTTGATGGGTGAACGAACACCGGCACGCGGTTGGCCTGTATCGCGGTCAATGACGGATTTATTGCTGAAGACCATGCCTTCGCCCGTCCGCACATTGGTCGCGCTGATGAGCAGTTTGATGGCGCTGTTAGTGATGGTATCGGTATCGAGTTGGAGCTTGTTTTTCAGTGTTTGCGCCAATGGGCCTGTATCGAGCAGATTGCTCCATTGACCGATGAGACGTTTGCTGAGTCCACCGGGAAGGATCGGGATTGGAGGCCAGCTTTGTGCGGCATCTGGCGATTGTGAAATATCTTCGGGGACGGTCTTCAGCGGGTTGTTGATGGCTTTACGCATGATGGCGTTGACTGCGCGACGCGCCAGCCAACCCATACCCGGCGGCAGGCCTTCGACATCATCATCGTGCAGCGATAACCAGAAGTCCGATAATTCCTGTGCTGTTTTACCCTGTGCAATCGCCGCGCCGTTGACCGCGCCTATCGACGTGCCCACGATGACATCGGGTATCCATGCCGCGTTATGGGCGTCATCAACGGGTTGATATCCCGGCACATCTTTATAGGCCGCATTTTTGTCTGCCGTCGCCAGATAATTATAGACACCCGCGTGAAATGCCCCGCGTCCGCCCCCGCCCGATAGTACCAGCGCGCGTATCGTCATGATGCTCCCCCCATTGAGATTGTTTATAAAACGTCTATTGTAGCCAACGTACATCCGCCACTGCAAAAACCGCGTCGGGATGCCGTTTGCACGCGCTTGTGGCTTGTGCTAGAGTGCTGGCAGAGTCAACGAACGGGTGCGACAGGTCAAATATGGTGAAACGCCTTCTGTATAGTGCGCTGCTGGTCTATGTGCTGGTCGGGGGTATTGGCTTGTCAGGCGCGCAAGAGATTGTTTGGACGGCGTGGCTGTATCAACCGGGTGATGGTCGGTTGTTTCATGTTGATTCGGAAGGTTTCATTCTCGAAGATGACCGCGTAGAGCGTCCGCGTGGATTTGGCTTTTATCCCTTTGATGTCACGATTTCCCCCAATGGGGTCAGCGCGGCCTATGTCGTCAGTGATGCGAACCTGGGCGCGAAGCTGCTGGTGTATGATACCCGCCGCAATCGCATCACGCTGGACTATGACCTGCCCGAAAGTCCATTTCCGCCAGCTAACTTGATTCATCACAATCGCCGGCTCTTCGATCCAACCGGACAGGCGCTGGCCTTTGGCTACAGTCAAGCAGATGGCGCGTGGGAAGTGGCGATATTCGACCTGACCAATGGACGCATTACACTGGTGCTGCGACCTTTCGGGACAGCCGCTGTCGAAGCGGGATTAGACGCCGACTCTGGTCTGACGCCGATTGTGCAATGGTACGACGGTGTGCATGTCGATTTCACGCTGGCGGAAACCGGCAGCATACAGGGACGGGGCAGTTATCGCTGGGATACACGGACGAATACCGTCACCAGTGTTGACCACTATGCGTCGCTGGAAGCCAGTACGTTCCCGCCCACAGGCGAAGTGCTGGTCGCGGCCTTTGACCCGGATTTTGAAAATGTGGGCGAATCGGACTTTTTGCACACCAACGTCCTCACCGTCTATGACCCGCTGTCAGATGCGCGATTTCCTATTTTTAATGCGGGCGATGTCTCCGTGCAGATGCCCCGTTTCATCCAAAACGGACGCCGTGTGCTGATCAACGGCTTTGATACACGCGGAATCTCGGGTTGGCTGGTGCTGGAACGCGATGGACGGCGGGTAGGCACATGGCGCGCTGCCACAGGTGGCGTTATCAGCGGCATCTGGGGCACGGCGGAAGGTTTCCTCTATACATCGGATGCGGTGAATCCCGGCGGTGGTGGCAGTACCACCCTTTATCTGGTGGATACACGCGCGGGATTGAACACGGGAATTCGGTTATGGACAAGCAGTGAAGGTGCGTATGCGCGCCTCGTGTGGGTGAATGATTCGCGCCTGCAAGCGGCAGATGATTACGCGGCGTGGGTACATATAGCCCCCGCTGGCGCCAGGCCCAATCCAACACCGATTGCCGCGGTCACCACGCCCGCAATCTCACCAACCGCAGGCGTCACCGCCGAAGAGACCGAACTGCCTATCACGACTGTCAATACATGGCGCGCGTGGGTTTATCAGGACAGCGGCACAGCGACTCTCATCGCCTCGAATGGTTCGGTGTTGGATACGGTGCAGCTTGATTCATTCACGACTCCGCCCGGTCAAATCGCGGTATCCGGCGATGGACGAGTGCTGGTATATGCCGTGTGGGCGTCGGCGCGCGCTGGTGTACTCTATATCCACGATACGACACTCGCCGAACCGCTGACCTACGCGCTTCCGCATGATGGGTCGTCGTTCACGCCGGGGCATACGATTGCGCGTGCGCCGAATGCGCGCTTGTTCAATGAGCATAATACACAGTTGGCCTTTGGCTATGGATTGGGCGAAGAGGGCTGGCAAATCACGATTCTGGATGTGCTGACGGGACTGCCCGTGATTGACCTGCGCCATGACAGCCCCTTGATGCTGCCCTATGACCCGCCGCTTGATTT
>CAZTLI010000318.1:0-6432 GCA_964614375.1 uncultured Anaerolineaceae bacterium | reverse complement strand
GCCGATGATATTCTGCCGATTTCAGATCGCACGTTTGTAAAGGCGCAGCATGAGTGTGTGCTCTATGCTGTGGATACATATACGTTTATTCAAGAGTCATTCTCATGGCGTTACGTCGAGAATTTCCATCGGATGCTGCTGAATGTCATCGTATGGGATACATATCAAGAGCGCATTCAAGAGGCAGAACGCCTGAAGCGACGCATTGAATTTGACCGTCAGCATGTAACCCATGCGCTTGACCGCCTCGCATCAGTGCTACAAAAGCCTCAGGCTGCTTTTGAATTGCAGAGTAGTGCCTTCGATTTGGCTTCTCCGCTGGTTGCGGCCTGCAAAATAGTGGGTGAGGCCCTGGGGGTAAAGGTTGAACCCCGTCACGATCCAGTTGATGGACGTGAAGAATCCCAGACGCTTGAGGCGATTATCCGCACGTCAGGTATCCGCACTCGGCAGGTGGCGCTGCGCGATGATTGGTGGCGACATGATAATGGCCCCATTTTGGCTTATATTGAGGACGATAAACGCCCTGTCGCATTAATTCCCACATCGTTGCGAAGCTATGATTTGATTGATCCAACAACCAAAGCACATGAGCACGTCAATGCGACGGTTGCCGCACGATTATCGCCATTTGCCCAAATGTTTTATCGTGCCTTGCCGCATGAGCAGCTATCCGGGTGGGATTTGCTGCGTTTTGGTCTGCGGGGATTGGGTAGTGATGTATTCCGGCTGGTTGCTATGGGGATTGCGGGCGGATTATTGACTATTCTTGTCCCGCTGGCGACGGCTCGCATTTTTGATGTGATTATCCCTTCAGCAGACCGTACTCAGCTTATCCAATTTGGCCTTATTCTCCTTGTTGCTGCGATTGCGGGGGCAATCTTCCAGCTTGTACGGAATATCGCCGTCTTGCGTATCGAAATTAAGCTGGATGCTGCTGTCCAGTCGGCGGTGTGGGATCGACTGATGAATTTGCCCACACCCTTCTTCCGTGATTATACAGCCGGCGATTTAAGTAACCGGGCGATGGGGATCAATCTGATTCGTCGTACTGTGTCGGGTACGGTCATTTCGGCGGTGCTGTCTACAGTGTTTTCTATCTTTAATTTCATATTGCTGTTTGTGTTCGATAGTGGTCTTGCGCTGGCTGCAACCGTGTTAATCCTGATTTCGTTTTTTGTGTCGGTGTTGTCGGGTTATTTGCAGATGCGGCATCGGCGCAAATTGGCGGCGATACAGGGCTATATTTCGGGCATGGTGTTGCAATTCATCACGGGCATTTCTAAACTCCGCGTTGCTGGTGTAGAAGGGCGCGCCTTTGCACACTGGGCGCAGCATTTTTCGGAACAGCGCAAATTGGCATTCCGGGCGGGCAATCTGGCGGACTTGCTGACGGTGTTTAATACGTCCTATCCCATTATCGCGACGATGGTGATTTTCGCGCTGGCTGTATCTGCAAGGGATGTCCGCACGGGTATTTTTCTGGCGTTTTATGCCGCGTTCACCCAATTTTTGATTGCGGGGCTTGAACTCAGCACGGCGTTGATTTCTGTATTGGATATTGTGCCGACGTATGAGCGCGTGAAGCCGATCTTAGCGGCATTGCCCGAAGTTGACGAAACCAAGTCCGACCCGGATGAACTCACAGGCGAGATTGAAGTGAGTCGGGTGTCGTTCCGGTATAAAGAGGACGGCCCGCTGATTTTAGGCGACGTATCGTTTCATGTTGCGCCGGGCGATTTTGTGGCATTGGTTGGGCCATCCGGCTCAGGGAAGTCAACACTTTTCCGCCTTCTTCTCGGTTTTGAGAAGCCAGAGTCGGGTGCGATCTTCTATGGCGGTCAAGACCTCAGTGGTCTGGATATTCGGGCTGTACGACAGCAGCTCGGCGTGGTTTTGCAGAATAGTCAATTGATGACAGGCGACATCTTCGACAATATTGTGGGTGTCGCGCCGTTAACGATGGACGATGCGTGGGAAGCGGCACGAATGGCGGGTTTGGAACACGATATTCGGAATATGCCAATGGGGATGCACACCGTTATCAGTGAAGGCGGCAGCACGTTTTCCGGTGGACAGCGGCAGCGACTATTAATTGCTCGTGCGATTGCCAAACGCCCCCGTATTCTCTATTTTGACGAAGCGACCAGTGCGCTCGACAATCGGACGCAGGCCATTGTCAGCCAGAGTTTGCAGAATTTGGATGCGACACGTATCGTCATTGCCCATCGTTTGAGTACGATTATTAATGCAGACAAAATCCTGGTGATGGATCAGGGGCGACTCGTGCAGCAGGGAACATATGAACAACTTATCCGCCAAAAAGGGATGTTTGCCGATCTCGCGCGGCGGCAGCTTGTATAACTGCGCCATATAGAAAGCATCGGAAGCCATTTATGTCTAAATATGTTGTTTTGATAGGGATCGGAATTGCACTGCTGCTGTTTGCTGGCTGCATTCCCGATGATGATTATGCGGCACAGCGGTCATGGATGGCCCAGAATGCCGAACCCGGCGATGACATTTGGATTGGACTCGTATGGCCTTTTGCGGGGTCTTACGATGCGCGGGATTTGGGTGCCGATTGCCCTGTGCCGATGCCGAATATGGCTAACGATGATGCGGCTGACCCTGACTGTATCCCCTATGGCGAATACGATTATCTGCCACTTGGCGTTCACATGGCACTTGCCGAGATTAATGCCGAAGGCGGTATTCTGGATGGGCGGCGGATTCGCCTCATTCAACGTGACGATAATGATTCCGTGACCGACGGACGCCTTATCGCGCAGCAGTTTGCCGAAGACACGCGCGTGATGGCGGTGATTGGACACGCATGGTCGTATGTCTCTGTCCCGGTTGCACCGCTATATGAATTTAACGGCCTGATTATGCTGTCCCCGTCTGCCACTAGCCCGGAACTCACACGCAGTGATTTCCGCTATATTTTCAGGAATGTCGCCAGCGATGCCGAAATCGGTCGGCAGCTCGCCATCTATGCCTACAATCAGGGTTATCGGCGCGTGCTGATTCTCTACGCGAATGAGTCGTATGGACGGGAATTGTCCAATGTGTTCGAGACAGAAGCCAGCGCCTTTGGCATTACGATTGTAGACCGTCGCGCCTATCTCGAAACAGAACGCAGCTTTGACCTGATTTTGAGCGATTGGCAAAATGAAGACTTCGATGCCATTTTTATTGCTGCGGGCGATGCTAGCGAAGCGGGGCAGTTTATCCGCCGGGCACGGGCATTGGGTCTTGACCAGCCCATTATTGGCGGTGATGGCCTCGACCAGCCCTCATTGTGGGATGGTGGGGGACGTTCTGTCGCCGGTACGATAGTGGCCTCACATTTTCATCGCGATAATCCCCGCCCGCAGTTGCAAGATTTTATCGCCCGCTTCCGCGCGTACTGGAATGCTGACGTTGATGCGTGTATGGCAGCCGGTGATTGCATCGAAGCGGATACATGGGCGGCACAGGGTTATGATGCGGTTTATTTGCTCTCGTATGCCATGCACACCGCAGGCACAACCGACCCCGCAGCTGTTTCGGACGTTTTGCACGGTCTTACCGATTGGGAAGAAGGCGTAACCGGCCCCCACAGCTATGGTGAAGGCAGTGGGGATGTCATTGGCAAACCCATCATCTTGCTACAAGCACAAACCGATGGATTTCAATTCTATGGCCTTGCCGATGTAGATGAACCCGATGTGGTGATTGAAGATCAAGATGTTGACATTACGCCCGAACCCGAAGCAACGACAGAAGTCGATAATGGCGGCGACTCGTAACTTACGCTGAGCGGTGGCGATTGATTTCGTCACGCAGGATTTGCGCGGCTTGTGCAGGATTGTCGCTATAGATGATGGCGCGTGAAGAACTGATGATGAGGCCCTTGCCGCTGCGGTTGATTCCGGCCTTAATCACTGCTTCCACATTGCCTCCTTGTGCGCCGACACCCGGTACTAGCAAGGTCATATCACCGACAACTGACCGAACTTGTGTCATTTCGCCGGGATAGGTTGCGCCGACCACAAGCATACAATTCCCTCGCGTATTCCAGTCATTTGTAACCAGCTCCGCGATATGGAGCCACAGCGGTTTCTGACCATCAACTTTTACATCCTGTAATTCACCTGAACCCGGGTTAGACGTTCGACACAAAATGATACAGGCCTTGTCGTCTCGCTCAAGAAATGGTTCAAGTGCTTCGCGACCTAGATACGGATGCAATGTAACGGCATCCGCGCCTAATTCATCAAATATGGCCCGGACATAGGCTTGATTGGTATGTCCAATATCCCCGCGTTTGGCATCGGCTATTACCATGATGTCGGGATGATTTTCACGCAGGTAGTCAGTGGTACGCTTCAACTGCTTGATGCCCGTAACTCCGAGAGCTTCATAGAACGCGACATTGAGTTTATATGCCGCCGTATAGGGATGTGTTTCATCTATAAGCCACTGATTGAATGCCAGGAGGGGTTGAGCCTCGTTATCAAATCGCGCAGGCAGCTTCCCATAGTCAATATCCAATCCCACACAGACTAATGAATTTACTGCGTCAGCACGTTGATTGTATTTTTCGATGATATTCATTCCGCAAATCCATGATGCTGTGCCCAACTGTATGGATCATCGAGCCAATCCGCGATGACCTCTATATCCTGCAAGGTATAACGTCCTATTGCCGCTTCCAGAATAACCGGGAATGTGGTCAATGGATGCAAAACCACATCAGCCGCTGCAAAGCCCGTTTTTGCTTCCTCAAGACCATAACTGACAATCGCCACACAATCTGTCGCAATTGCTCCTGCTTCTCGCAGCGCATGAATTCCCGACAAACTGCTGCCACCCGTCGTCACAAGGTCTTCAATTAGGAGCACGCGCTTGCCAGAGACGTCACCACCTTCGACACGCTGTTGTTTACCATGTTCTTTTACTTCTTTCCGCACGAAGACAGCCGGCTTTCGTAGCACGTAGGCCAAAGCTGAACTGTGAGGGACACCGCCAACTGCGACTCCTGCTATTACATCAAATTCTAGCTGTCGCTGCAAGATAAGCGATTGAAACCCTTCTATCACAATACGCCACTGTTCGGGATGAAAGGGAAGGCAGCGATTATCGACATATATCGGTGAAATTATGCCCGACTTAAATGTTATCGGCTGCTGCGGCGAAAATCGAATGGCATCAATCGCTAACAATGCTTGCGCGACCTGCAAGCGGGGTGGGTTCTTCAACTGTTGGACGCTCACTTTCTATAATTGCGGCTGCCAATGGCCCGCGATAGATAAAGGCTGACCAGTATTGCACCGCTTTAATATCCCATGCCAGATACGCATGATAACTATTGGCATTATGCAGTCCACCGCAGGCAATCACATCAACCCGATAATTGTGAGCGAGTTTTTCTAACATCAAAGCGCTGACCGCTTGCAGTGCGTATGGATACAACTTTCCTCCGCCTATGCCCGCCATCAAACCTGATTGATCTGCTGCAAGACGCGGTAAGGTATTGGTGGCAACGACTGCCCGCACGCCTGTTTCTGAAAAAACTCGCATCAAGACTCGATACTGTTCGCGCGCCAAATTCGGGCTGACTTTGACCCACAATGGCACATCAGCCTGGTGTTCGCGCAGCGTTTGAATGGCGGCACTACATAATGCGCGGGTTGTATTTTCCGTTTGGTAGCCGGTCGTGTCATCTTCCGTATTGGGGCAGCTTATGTTCAATGTGAACCATGTCGGATGGATGTCTCGACTTAGAAACGCCTGGAATGATTCAACCACATCTTCTGCTTCTTGTTCAACGGAATCAAGGCCGGGACTCACCGCGATGTTAACGCCAAATTGCACCGGAAGATGTGCCCTATTTTTTGCCAAAAATTCCGCGGCTGCCATCGCGCCGGGATTTTTTAAGCCGACACGGTTTTGAGTCGAGCGTGTGGTTTCGTCGCGCCAGATAACGACGCCCGAATTGCCCATGCGTGGATAGCGTGTATAGGATCCGAATTCGACTAAACCCGCCAATATCGGAATAGCCCGCCAACCGGGGATGATGTTCCGCCCTGTTTTCACAGCAGCAAGAGCTTCTTCTTCAGAATTGAAACCCAACCCTTTGACCATACCCGCTGCCAGAATCAGAGGATGCTGCAATGTCACACCACCCACCGTCACAGGACGAGAGGTATACGTAATGCGACGGATAAGTCCCAACATACCGATGGCAAATCCGCGCCGTTCCACAAAAGGTAGAGCTTTTAATAGGGCATCGTGCATTTGCTGCGCGGAACGCTTGAAGAGATAGCGTTTTGCAAGTTGATTGTATCCGGCACCAAGGCCAACGAGGAGTATTTTTTTGATAAGTTTCATGATAGATCAATGTGCCGGGTTGAAGATATTTTGTCCGAAACCCGGCCTGACAAG
>CAZTLI010000317.1:0-6439 GCA_964614375.1 uncultured Anaerolineaceae bacterium | reverse complement strand
AAATGCGCTGCTGCAAGATGGCATCCATCCCGACCCGGCAGCGATGACAGACCGTTTGACGCTGTTGATGCAGGCGGCGACAGGCGGCGCGGATGTCGATTTCAGCGCTGTTGCGCCCATTATCAGCGAAATGACCAACGGCACAGCCGACGATGAAACCGAATCTGTTGAACAAGAGGGCGAGTAGTCCGCAAATCGAATGGAGTAGGCATCTTCACGCCTGACGATATTCATGCTGGTTTACACATTTCGCCCGACCATCGCCATTTCTGGTAAACATTGGCCCCTGCCAACGGAATGGGGGGGCACTCGCAGCGTGACGGATAGGTTGAACAGATGCACTTGATTACATAGAACAAGTGTGCTTTAATTGTCGCTATAACGCCATCCATCCATAGGGGACAAAGCGCATGTCTGAAATGGCTATCGACTTAACCTGCGATGAACGCCTGTCCGACTCGCCCTATATTCAGCGTGTGTGGTACAGTCGCAGCGATGACGCGGCTGAATTTGTGTCGATGGCCCAACCCAATTGGGAGATGGTTGTCACCCGCGTACAGGGCAAGACATATCTGACGATACGCGGGCCAGAGACAAAAGCCACCCCTGCCTACTGCCCACCGGATGCCGAATTTTGGGGCATTCAATTCCAACCGGGGACCTTCATGCCCGATTTCCCCGCGAAGATGGTGATGGACAGGCAGGATGTCAATTTGCCAGATGCGTCGAGTCAATCGTTCTGGCTGAAAGGGTCGGCGTGGCCGTATCCAACGTTTGATAATGCCGACACGTTTGTTGAGCGGCTGGTGCGTGATGATTTACTGGTGCATGACCCGGTGGTCAGCGCGGTGCTGTGCGGTGAACCTGTCGCCATGTCCTTACGCACCGTCCAACGCCGGTTCATCGAAGCTACCGGACTGACCCACAATGCAATTTATCAAATTAACCGCGCCCGTTATGCCATTCGACTGCTCAAGCGCGGCGATTCCATCCTCGATGCGGTCTACAAAGCGGGTTATGCCGACCAACCCCATCTGACGCGCACCTTGAAACGCCTGACCGGGCAAACCCCCGCGCACATCATCAGCGAAGGCAATCGCGATCCGCTGTCGCTTTTGTTCAATACAACCCCCTTTTAAAACCCTGGAATCACGCTATCTAATGTTCAGCAAAAGGGATAGATGAATCGTGAGTACAATCCAATCACAAGATGGCACGCGCATTGCCTATGAAAAAATGGGCACAGGGTCGCCCCTCATCCTCGTTGACGGCGCACTTTGCTACCGGGATTTTGGCCGATGCGAGACCTGGTCGAGGCACTCGCCACAGCGGGCGTCACCGCTGCGTTTGCTGGGCTTGCCCCATCGCGCCAGAAGGAATTTGTGCGGCAGGTGGTGACGGCGAAGGCGCCAGCCACCCGCGAACGCCGCCTTGCCAAAATCGTCGCCAGCCTGAGCGCGTGATTGGCTGCTGGCTAAAGTTTGAACCGCAAAAGCAAGCGCGTAATGGGGAGTTCATAAATAAGAAGCGTGTAAAGGGCAATAATTTCAGCCCGCATCACTACTTTTATCCGGCACTTGCGCCCTGGCACTGCCTTTAGACATCACTATCTTTCGAGGAGACGATTGTGACCAAACAACCGCAGAATCCACCGGAAAGCGATCTGCCAAAATTGTCACAGCCTGCGCGACGGGCGCTCATCGAGGCGGGGTATCTGCGCCTTGAACAATTGAACGGTGTCAAAATATCGGACATTCTGAAACTGCATGGCGTCGGCAAAAAGACGATTGTCATGCTCCGTCCAGTAATGGCGGAACGCGGTATGGCCTTTGCCGAGGAGTCATAACGGCAAAATGTGTCGTTTTTGTTCAAGACCCTGCGCGTGTAATCCGGTATGATACAAGTGTTCTAACGATAGATTAGCCCACAATCAAAGGAGCACGCAAATGGGAAACATCGTCGTATCCGAATTCATCTCGCTGGATGGCGTCATCGAAGCGCCGGAAACATGGCACTTCCCGTATCTCAGCGACGATATGCAAGCCACCATCAACGAACTCATTCACACAACCGATGTCAATCTGTATGGTCGCAAGACCTATGAAGACTTTGCCGCGTTCTGGCCTACACAGACCAACAACGAATTTGGCATTGCGGACAAACTGAACAGCACACCCAAATACGTCGTTTCGTCCACACTGGACAAGGCCAATTGGCAAAACACCACCATCCTCAGAACGATGACCGATGTCGCCAGAGTCAAGCAGGAAATCGACGGCACTATCGGCATCACAGGCAGCGCCGCGCTGGTTCAATCGCTGATGCAGGCAGGTCTCGTCGATGAGTATCAATTGATGATACACCCCATCGTCGTCGGCAGTGGTCAACGCCTATTCACCGAAGAGGCCAGCGCCAACTTGCAACTGGTCGCCAGCAAAACCTTCAGCGCAGGCGTGATTCTGCTGACCTATCGCACCGCGCAATAACACCAATCGACTGCCTGCCGCTGATGGGTAGTGGGCAGTCCATCCGCTTGCTTCTGGCGCGATTGAGTGCTGAGTAAGGGCAGGGATGAGGCGTATATATGATATGTGCCCACTTTGCCTGTTACGCGCTGTGTCTTTTTAAGCCGGCGGCATTTTCCCCACACCAGAGACTAGAACAAATGTCTGCAATGCGCTATACTTGAGGGGGTATTACTGTTATAATTTGCGCCATCTGGTCGCACACATCGAAAAATCGCATGTTTGATTTCAGCTTCAACAATCGCCTATCTGACTCGCCCTTCGTGGAATTTGTCTGGCATACACAAAGCACCCGATCAGGCACATTCACGTCACAGGCCAATACTCAGTGGGAACTGGTCGTGACATCCTATCTGGGCGAGACGAATATCACCGTGCGCGGGCCAGAGACGAAAGCCACCCCCGCCGACTACCCGTCTGACGCGGAATTTTTTGGCATCGTTTTCAAAGTGGGGACATATATGCCCCATCTGCCCCTGCTCAAGCTGCTCGATAGACAGGATAAGAGCCTGCCCACAGCATCGAGTCAATCGTTCTGGTTGAATGGGTCGGCATGGCAGTATCCAACGTTTGATAATGCCGACACGTTTGTTGAGCGGCTGGCGCAGAGGGGGATGCTGGTGCATGACCCGGTGGTGGATGCGGTACTGCAAGAACAACCTGTCGATATGTCACAGCGTTCGATTCAACGACGGTTCGTTCATACGACAGGCCTGACGTATAAGACGATTCAGCAAATCGAACGCGCGCGCCAGGCGATGGCGCTGCTGGTGCAGGGCGTGCCCATTCTCGATACAACATTTGAGGTCGGCTATTACGATCAATCGCATTTGACCAATGCCCTCACGCGCTTTCTAGGCCAGACACCCGCGCAAATCGCCCGGATACGCGAATCCGATTAGCTGTCGTTTTTTTCCAAGATTAGGCCCCTTGTGTTGGGATAGGATGCAAGTGTCGATGATAAACACCCACATAAGGAGCATACAACCATGCGTAAGATTGTCGTTTCAACCATGATGTCGCTGGATGCCGTAATCGAAAATCCGCAGCTATTCACATTCGATTACTTCAATGAAGAAGTCCAGACATATGCCTATGACCAGCTATTTGCCTCGGATGCGCTGATTATGGGGCGCGTGACCTACGAAGCCTTTGCCGAAGCATGGTCGTCACGCGCGGGTGCGGACGAATTCGCTGACCGCATCAACGCCCTGCCCAAATATATCGCTTCACGGGCAGCCAAAGCGCCGCTGACATGGAACGCCAACCTGATTGAAGGCGATGTCGTCAAGGCCGTCACGGAATTGAAGCAGCAGCCCGGTCAGGATATTCTGCAATATGGCAGCGGCGAACTGACTCACACGTTGATGGCGGCTGGCCTGATTGATGAACTGCGATTGCTGGTTTTCCCGGTGGCAGTCGGCACAGGTGGACGCATTTTCGACAGCATCGCCAAAACGCCAATGACCGTCGTCAGCACGCAGACATTTCGTTCTGGCGTGGTCGCGCTGCACTATCAACCGGGCAGCGCTGCCTGACGATGAAAGCGATTTGCCCGCTGCCGAGCGCTACGGCGGCGGGTATTGCATGGGCAGGATATGAATTACACTATGGTCGAGGTAGATTACAGCCTGCATCCCCTTGGTTTTATCCGCTCATCCCTCAAACCGCGCGATGATACGCCGAGTCAGGGGGATGAAGGCGCGCCTGCCGTCGATATTAAGCCCATAATCCAGGACGCCCATTATTTAATACGCCTGACACACGGAGGAAATCGTGATGTGCCGGAATATCAAAACCCTATTCAACTTTGAACCGCCCGCGACAGAAGATGAAGTTCAAGCGGCGGCCCTGCAATTCGTGCGAAAAGTCAGCGGATTCACCAAACCATCACAGGCCAACGAAGCGGCTTTCAAGGCAGCGGTGGATGCGATTACAGTCATCACGCGCCATCTGTTGAGTTCGCTGGAAACCAGCGCCACGCCCAAAAATCGCGAAGCAGAAGGGGCGAAAGCCCGCCTCCGTGCCGCGAAACGTTTTTCTTGATAGACCCCGGCTGCCAATCTCAGTATCCGCCATATTGAATGCGCGCCTTTCGGGCAGCATACTGTCAATACGTGTGATACTGCGAATTTTTAGAGTCAAAGCGTTCGCGCCGCAGCTGCCCGATTTCTTGTTCGAGCAATTTGAGCGACTCGACCAGCGGGTCATCGTGAATTTTGGCCTTACGCAGCGTCGCCAGCAGTTCGCTGACCCGATGCTCCAGTTCATTCAGATGTTTTTGAGACAGCGTTTCAAGATTCATAGATGACAGGCTTTCTGGCGTATTGCGCTTAAACAGGACGATGCAGGTACGACAAATCAACTCGGATGACGGTCACGCGGCAGCGATTACCCGCCCATAATGTCGCGATGGGGGTCATAACGCAGACTCTCGTGCAAATCTGCCGTCGGTGTCGTGCAGGCGCAGCGTTCAATCCGCACCATACACATGCCACAGTGTGGACACGGCACACAAGCGGCCTCGTTCTCACAGCCACAATTGGGATAAAAATAGTTGCGGTTGGGATGGGTATTCTGTTGGGTATTCATGGCCTCAGCCTTTCATTCGCTATCGGTCAGGAGATGGTGAACAATAGACGCTGGTGTGACTGCGCCCCGTAATCGTTGTGGTGAATTCACCCATGCCAGTGCCCAACACGCGGGCGAATGACGCGGATGACGATATGATACTGTTTATAGATGTCCTGATGCCGGGGTTAGTTGCGCGAGCGAATTTGAATCTTATTCAGAACCACAGTCAGGATTCAACAAGTATCATCAAACTTGGGTGGTGAGGAGGTTTGACGTTATTTGATATACATGGATAGGTGGGGATTTTTTTGATACTCCTCGTCTATCTCCTATTATACCGCAACACAGTTGTAATTGCATTGGACGCCTTGCCGGAAGCCGGTAGCACGTCCACACAGGAGGATGAATCGGGCGCGGGGACACATTCTGCATATACTCAAGAACAGCACAAATCAACAACACGGAGGGATGTACCCCGATGCACTTTGAACTCATACCAGCGGCACAATCCGAACATGACCGGCTGCTCCGCAATCTCTACCAGTTCTATCTATACGAATTCAGCCGATTTACAACCGAATGGCGTGTACAAGCCGACGGACGTTTTGCCGAGACCGATTTAGACGACTGCTGGGATGATGACCACCGCCGGATATTTTTGATTCAAGTGGCGGGTGAATGGGCGGGATTTGTCATCGTCGATCTCGATTTGCCCGACCCGGATGGTGATGTCCACGAATTGTCCGAATTTTTCATCATGCCGCCGTATCGACAGCAGGGATTGGGCGAACAGGTGGCGCGAAAGATTTTTGAGCAGTTCAAGGGGCGCTGGGAATTGGGCATTGTAGAGACGAACACCGACGCGCTCCATTTCTGGCGGCGGATACTGGCGCGCTATACCAACAATCGCTTCACAGAAACGCATCGCCCGGACGACAACGACTATCTGCACGCATTCAATAATCGTGCAGGGTAATCAATCGTGGTGCGCGTCACGATTCAAAGTGCCACCAACCCCACTTTTGCCACTCCGTCCACCACGAATTGCGGTGCGACCTGCCGCAGCGCTGTCTTCAGAAGCACAGCAGGTCACGGTTGCCAGAGGGTGGTGGCGTTGATGATGTGGTTGAGGCGATAGTAGCTGCCGTTGTCGGTATTCACGATATAGACGGTCTCAAAGCGTCCGGCCTCGGCAACCGTATAAACCAACTGGCGACTATCGGGCGACCATGACCAGCCGTTGGGTGTGATGCCGCCATGTTCATGATATGTCCACAACCGGTCACCTTCGACTGTCGAGATGCCTACCGCGCGATTGGTCATGGCATAAATGACAAAGC
>CAZTLI010000316.1:0-6443 GCA_964614375.1 uncultured Anaerolineaceae bacterium | reverse complement strand
CCGACAGTAATGTCGATGATGCGTGTGTTATCGCTAATTTGTGTTTTTGGGGGCGTTACCATCGAAATTTGTCTCCAATACCTAATTGCGATTATTGTAACACCACATTTGGAATGCGGGTGGGTTCATGTGGAATCGAGGCCAGATTATCTAGCTCGTTGATTGCACCCGGCAGCGTCAGACGATGATACACCATCGCAGCAGTTTGGCGGATATGACCGGGTCGCAGATTAAGTGGGTTGCGTAGCAGGCGTTTGATTTCGCCCCATGTTTTGCGCGAACGATAGTCTTTATGCACGACAGTGTGGAGCTGGCGATAAAACGCGGTGGCAAATGGCCCTTGATAGAGCATGGCGAGGTCTTCGCTATCGTACCAGTTCGCTTTATTGCCTAATTCATGACGCACACGTTCGTAAAATGGCGTTCCCGGCAGTGGATAGCTGACGCTGATGCCGATGTCGTCTGGCATTAAGTCACGCACCATTTGCAAGGTCAATTCAATGTCTTCGCGTGTTTCGCCCGGATAGCCAAATTGCAGGAAAAACGCGACCTGCACGCCATGTGCATGAAGTTGGCGGGTCGCCTCGTAAATCTGCTTCACCTTTGTGCCTTTGTCCATCGCATCGAGAATTTTCTGACTGCCGCTCTCCGCGCCCACCCAGACGATTTTTGCGCCTGCGCGTGCCAGTGCAGGAATCGTTTTGCCACGCAATAACAAATCGACGCGATTCAGGCTCTTAAACGGGATATGCACGTCATAGGCATCGAGTAAATCGGCGAAATCTTCAATCCATCTGTCGCGTATGCCCATGATGTCGTCCATAAACCAGATTTGGTCAGGATTAAAATTGGCTTTCAGCCAGGCCATTTCCTTGACGACATTTTCAGGACTGCGTGTATTGTAGACCTGCCCCCAGATGGGTTTGGCGCACCAGTTACAGTGGAAAGGACAGCCACGAGTCGTTACCAGATTCATGCTGTAATAACCGTGATGCTCATACCATATCTTGCGGTATTTAGCCCGGTCTACCAAATCCCACGCCGGAAATGGAACGTCGTCCAACTGTTTGATGACCTGTCGCACGGGCGTTTTGACGACTTCACCATCGTGCAGATAGGCCAGACTCTGAATTTTGTAGAGTTCGTTTTCTTGTGGAATTTCGGCTGATTGTAGATAATCGACCAGTTCACGTAACGTTTCCTCACCTTCACCAATCAGCACATAATCCGCGCCATGCTCAAGATATTTGTCAGCATGGTCGGTCATATCCGCGCCCGCGACGATGATCGTACAATCGGTCGCTTTCGCGTAGTCAATCATCTCAAAGGCTGCTTCACGCATCCGCAGCAAACTCATTTTGCTCAAATAGTTGAAGTTATCTTCAAAAATGACGGCATATTTGGGGCGATATTGTTTCAAAGCCGTGTCCCATTCTGCCGTAGACTCTGCCAGCATTGCATCGAACAGCGCCACATCATAACCCCGCTCACGCATCACACTGGCAGCATACAGCGTCCCCAGTGGGGGATAGGGCTGCATCGCGTCCCACAATTTGCGGTCAAAGCGTAAGTAATAGGACTGTCCGAAAAGAATCTCAGGCATGTTCGATCCTTCAGCGTAATTTGGCATACTTCAAAACAGGAAAAAGCGTTTGCCGGGTGTCTCTACTAATTCTAACCCCGATTCCTTCAAACTGCACTTTTGTATACGTCGGGCAAGGTCAATATGGATTGCTTTTGGCACACCATCAAGTGTAGCTTTGATCGTCTCGATGTGTGGGAACTTTGCCATCACATCCGGGTCACCGATTTGCGGGATGCCACCTTTGACGACGAGGGCAAGGTAGCCACGTCCGTCAAACAGCGCGCTCCGGCATAGCAACCAGTCCGCATGGGCATTAGTGCGAAGGTGACCTGCATCCCGCAATCCCAGGATATGTGCAGGGCGGATTGTTATGGCCTGATATATGAAGTCAGCATCATATGGGCCATTTAATGCGATGAATCGAATTTCGTCCAATAAATCTCCATCTGCTGTTAGACGAGAGTCACTGCCGATGGCTACGTGACGGTCTTCTCCCCGCCAAAAAGGTTCAGAAGATGAGCCGATCTTCTGTGTTCTTCCAAGCAGGTAGACATTTGTCGAAGGACACCACACAAGCCCGCGAATCATAGGTCCTGCTTCGTCCACATCATCTGGTGTCATATTCACACCATGCACGATTACTGTGTTTTCGTCTATGCAGCTTAATGCCTTTAACTGAGCATATTCGGATTTTGCGGTTTCATCAGTGCCTTCCGCCAGATGGATAAACCAGGGGATGTCTTTAGGCGTGCGGCGATAGGATTTCTGTATCTCAGTCGCTGGTGTGAAATGTAATGAGTGTGCCCAGCCATATTTTTGTAGCACACGCACAGGAAAATCATTCCCTTTGAGCCATTTATGTAATGGATTATGATGGGCCACAGTCGTCGCGCCGCACAGTAGATTTTTCAATCCGCCGATGAACAAACGATCTTTCAGCGGATACGCACGCAGCGATTTGTACGGTTCATCGTTCAATCGTCTATTGACATCTTCGCCCCATTCATGGGCATTGTTATAGACCTCGCGGAATTTGGTGCGCGGATAGTGATTCAATTCCAGATGGTCATGGGCATTAATCAGGCCGGGAAAAATGGTGTAACCGTCTAAATCGACTTCGATGGCATCAGGATGGGGTGTATCCAGCACGACATCCGTTGTGTATAAGTCACGTTCAATCGCACCTGTCGTAATATCCCACACATGCGCGTGCTTGATGTGTAGTGGTTGAACCATTGTCACCCGATGTCTGAGCTTATTGCCGATATGATTATAGCGTAAGCGAATTCGTTGATAGGTGTGCTAAATTGGCGGTATAGATTAAGCAGTAACAGAAGGCATTCTGTGTTAATTGCGTATCAGAATAGATTATCCACACTGCTCCTGTTATTCCTGCTTAACAGGAGATTCTAAACAGGGCGTCTTTGCACAATCGGCGCTTGCCACTCTTGCGAAATTCACCTGTCTAAATGGATGTATGACCGAAGGTGTACGGTCAAATCTAATAAAATTTGACCACGATGTCATTAATAATATTTGCAGCTTGTTCTACGCTGCCGACTGCATGGAACATATGCCGGTAAATTTCGCGCAGCTTCAAGACCATGACGACATCCTCTATATTTTTGGCGCTGTTGAATAGTTCCGCAAGGGCTTCGGCGTACAGCGTTTCCATCTGATTTTCGATGGCTTTGGCACGCACAGCATGGTCATCGGCAACCTTAGGATGGTGCTCAAGCCGTTCAATCGCAAGGTGGATTTTTTCGGCGCCGTCGTTGAGCATTTCTGCCATCGTCTTTAGATAGTCATTGGGTTCAACATCGAGAATGTCCATCTCGTTGGTGGTGACGTAGGCATGATCAAGGACATCATCAATCGCGCGCGACAATGCAAATAGGTCTTCGCGATCAATTGGTGTGACAAATGACCGATTGAGTTCGTCGATAAAAATACGACGCACTTCATCCGCCCGTTTTTCGAGTTCCCGCACGCGCGCCGCTTTCTTTTTGCCGGGTTTGCCCATGTAATCGACCAGCGCCGCCGACCCCTCAACAATCAAGGCCGCTTGCTCGCATAAGCGGGTGATAAAACGATCTGGTTTTCGCCGAAACAGATTTTGGATGCGCTCTTTTGCTGCACCAAGACGCTTTAACCTCATGTCATCATGACCCTCTCTACTAATTTGTAACACAGCGCGCTGACGACTGCCGACAGCGGAATTGTCAATAGCCATCCAATCAAAATTTGGCGCATAACACCCCATCGTACTTTCTGAACGCGGTCTGCACTGCCAGCGCCCACAATAGCAGTCGTGACGACCTGTGTGCCGCTGACTGGCCCGCCTAACAACGCTGCCCCGAAAATTACAGCCCCGGATGCCAATTGCGCGCCGAACCCGTGTATAGGCCGAATTTTGTAGAAGCGTGCGCCCAGTGTGCGGATGAGTCGCCAGCCACCCATCAGCGTCCCTAATCCAACCGAAAGCGCGCTGAGAACGACAATCCACTCCGGGATGATGAAGTGGTCGGTGAAGCCAGTCGTCAGCAAACCCAGAGCCATCATCGCAATGACCTTTTGTCCATCATTTGCGCCGAACGATATTGCCATCAGCAGCGCCGCAATGGTCTGCCCACGATTAAACCAGATGTTGATACGTGGGGTGGCGGATTGCGCCAGGAAATAGAGCAACCGCACCAGAATGAGTGCGACCAATAGCCCTAAAATGGGTGATAAAAACAGGGCCAGTAAGACCTTCAACAACCCACCCGTGTACAGAAAAGCATGTCCATAACCGGTAACGACAGCGCCTATCAATCCGCCGACCAACGCCTGTGATATGCTGGATGGAATTTTGAGCCACATCGTTAGCCCTGTCCACAGGATAGCGGCGGCGAGTGCCGAAATCATGACAGGGCTGGTAGACGCGCGCGGGTCAATGAGTTCTGCGCCTATCGTGTTGGCGACGGCGACTCCGAGTAAAAATGGCCCGACTGTCATACCGACTGCGGCGAGCAACAGGGCGGGGCGTGGCCCCATTGCGCGGGAAGATAGCATGGTGGCGACGACATTGGCTGACCCAAGCAGGCCGTTCATGTAACCATAAATAATTGAGAGTGTGAGGATAATAATTAGACTGGTAGTCGCCATAGCTCGGAAATATAAATTTAAACAGATGTTAAGAATACATTAAATGTCTTAACAATTCAAGCGAATAAAAAAGCGGCCTATGTGACCGCGCGAAAGACTCGATACAGAAAATCGTGCTAATCGTAATTCGCATTTAACGACGGAATGGACTTCACAGCATCATCACCGAGCTTATCCCGGAGCTTTTTACGTAATCTGGGTGTCTCTTCTGCCCACTTTGCCTGCAATTGTTCTTTACTGGCGCGATGCCCGTCACCCGCATGTGTCAACATCCCGCCCGCTACAGTTGGCGCTTGTGTGATAAGGCGCTTGACCGATTGGTGACTACAATTGGGACACGGCGGCGCAGCTTCGTCAAAACCGTGACGCGCTTCAAAACGGTGGTCACATTTTGGGCATTTGTAATCATAAGCAGGCATATGTGTATTCCTCAACTGAGCAGGTCTTTTTTGATTATAGTCCAAAATCGTATGCACGGTATAAGAGCAGCTCACTTATGACAAACGAATGCGCGGGTTGAGTATGGCGTACAAAATGTCGGCAATCAGATTCGCCAGCGCGAAAAAGAAAATGATGACCATGACCGAAGCCTGTAGCATCGGCAGATTTTTCTGCTCAACAGCATCAACCATCAATGCGCCCAAACCCGGATACGTGAAAACGCGCTCTATCACGACGATTCCGCCGATAAGCCAGCCTACACTAATGGCAATGACCGTGATTGTCGGCAATAGGGCATTCCGCAGCACATGCTTGAAAATGATGGTGCGCTGTGGCAGCCCCTTTAAGCGTGCAGTACGGACGTAGGGTTGTTTTAATTCATCAATCACACCTGCGCGAGCCATACGACTCACATAACCCAATAACACCAGCGTTGCAGTAATTGCCGGGAGGATGAGGATACGTACCCAATCGCCCAACGAAAAGGAGTCTTGAGGTAGCGATGTGGTTGGCAAGTTCAATTCAGGAATCCCAAGCGCAATGCCGTTGATGAGTATCAACGCGGTTACAAATTCTGGTAGCCCCACGACAGAGAGCGACAATACTGAAATCAGATTATCCAGCCACGAATTTTCCCGCAGCGCAGCGATAACCCCCAGCAAAATAGATAACGGGATGCTGATGACCAGCGTAACAATACTCAGACGTAGGGTATTGCCCAAACGTGCCATGACCAGTGGGCGCACTGCGGGATTGCCCTGACTGAATGAGATACCCCAATCGCCTGTGATGAAGCCACCTAACCAGCGTACATATTGTTCGGGAACAGGGTCATCCAACCCGAATTCCTGCCGAAATTGTTCAATCGCCTGTGGAGAGGCATCACGCCCCATAATCAGACGTGCCACATCGCCGGGTAGTAGTTGCGTGAGGCCAAAGACAAGGATTGATGTAATGAGCATTGTGACGAGCAGCAAGAACGTGCGTCGCAGTAAGAAATTCGCCATGACCTATACCCCATTCTCCGGTGGGAGCTGCTGCAAAGTCATCAACTCATCAATCTCAATATGGCAGCGAATAAAGTGTCCAGCGCCAGCATCGCGCCAGGGGGGGGCATCAGTTTCGCAGATGGCGCCAATCTTGCGAGGACAACGTGTGTGGAAACGGCAGCCAGAAGGAATGTTCCGCGCGCTAGGGATGTCTCCATCTAAGCGAATCCGTTTAGATTTTTGCGTTGGGTCAGGAATAGGGATAGCTGAAATCAGGGCTT
>CAZTLI010000315.1:0-6461 GCA_964614375.1 uncultured Anaerolineaceae bacterium | reverse complement strand
TATAGTTCATAGGTTTCTGTCCCCTCATAATAAGGTAGCCAAATAGGTGATTGCGACAGGGGTCGCTTTCCCGATAGGACGCATTATACAGAGGATTACAAATTTTTAATAATGGACACGATGGTTTTTTGCAGGTTTTTCTATTCATCCCACTTCCAGATGCCATAGAGCACCTCATCGGGTAGTTTATGCCCCGCCTGCGTGAGCTGCATACAGATTTCGCCGCGATGATAGCCTTCATGGGCGAGGAGATAACCGAGGAATGTTGCCGGGTGTGCCTTGAACCCGCTGATTTTGCCCTTTTCGAGTCCCTTCTGGAGTACCATACCCATCAGCGTGGCAGATGCGATGAGGGCATTGTTCAGGACTTCATGTGTCAAGGCTTCTTTGTCGGCCTGGCTGCGTGCCGGAAGCTTGTGAAGGTTTCCCGTCAATTCTGGCGCGGCTGGTTCTATCCACATCAAACGGACGTTGTAAATGTGGGCAAAAATCTCGCGCACACTGCGACCTTTCATCCCGACAGGCACAGCCGGTAATGCTTCAGGCGGCATTGCTTCCAGGAGCAATAGATTGTTGCGATTGTTGATGTACCACGACTCCAGCAGCGCATCTATCATCGGGCGATCTCTCGTGTGTGTTGTAGCTAGTGTTCTGTCCGCAGTTTATCGGGCAGGTGATGGGTATCGTTATAGCCCGCCAGTTCAATCGTGCCATCGGCATTGATAATGATGCTGCTGATGCCGCAGTGATGGATAATCATGTGTGCCCATGTTTCTGGATTGACGCTCAGGGCGCGGCAAATGAGATCGCGGATGATATTGGCATGGCAGACAATGATTTCGTGCTGTTCGCTGCCGATGACGGGTTTGAAGTAACTATTGAAGGCGGCGTCAAGCTGCTTTTTCTGGCCTGCTGCCATGTATTTTAGAATGTCCGGGTGTAATGTGCTGCCGGATGCCGATTGTACTGATGGATACTGGCGCAGGAGGTTGGTTTCGACCACTTCGATGTCGTTCATATTGCGCGAGAGGATAGCAGCGGTATCCATCGTTTGCCGCTCCGGGCTGGCATAGATGGTGTTGACATGCAGGTCTTTGAGGGCATGTGCGGTGAGCGCCGCCTGTTCCTTGCCAGGCGATGTCAAGGGGGCGCTGATTTCGTCATCACGAACTTGTTCACGATCATATTGGGCGTTACGAACGAGATACAAAATACGTTTTTCCATAATTGGCCTCTATTCGTGCAAAGGGTTATTGTTCAATACACACGTTTATAGGTCGGTACGCATCTCAAAATGAATGTGGCCTGTTTCGTTGTGGGAGATAAGCTGCATCGCGCCAGTGGCTTTGATCGCAATACGGGTGATTCCACAATGATTGATTCGCATATTGGCCCATTTATCGGGGTCTATATCGAGCGCGCGACAGGCCAGGAAGCGGATGAGATTACCATGACACACAATCAAATCATGGATTTCAGGATGTGTCGTTGGCACAAAATATTTGGCGAAGGCTTCTTCAGAGCGTGCCCGTTGACCTTCGACATCGGCTAATTTAAAAGAAGACTCCACGTTGTGATCCAATTCGGTGAAATAATCAAGCAGATGGGGTGGAACAGTCGGCACAGATTCGCGCAGCAGCGGGTCAATTTGCGGCATCGGCGCATTCAACACATCGGCAATCAAGTAGGCTGTTTCTACCGCCCGGTGCATATCGCTGCAATAAATGCGATTGACGGACATTCCACTTAAAGCGCGCCCGGTGAGGAGTGCTTGTTCGCGTCCGGTGGTGCTCAGGCTGCCGCCGAGTTCGTCTTTGTCTGTTCGGTCATATTGACCATGCCGAATGAGATAGAGGGTACGTGTTTCCATGTGTGACCTTTTGGGCGCGCGGGCAAATCGAACATTTCATTAGACTGTATTGTATAACGGAAACGCGATTGCCTGAATCAAGACCACATTTCGATTTGTTACAATTGGCGCACTCAATTTGCTGCGGATTTTGTGTATGGGATTAGACTTTATGTCAGAGTCTGCCCCGCTCCTGGACGCCAAACGCTGTAACCGGGCAGGCTAAGGAATTGGGAGGGGCAAAATGAATAAACTATTCCTCGTTATCACCAGCTTCACGATTCTTCTATTGAGCTTTGCAATCACAACAGCACAAGATGCTGACACCTGTCCGGCATTGGTGCAGCAGGCGATGGACACGATAGATGACCTGTGCAGCGATACCGGACGCAATCAAGCCTGTTATGGCAACCTGTCGCTTATTGCAGAGCCGCAGCCGGGTAGTGAATCGTTCGAATTCGATAGTCCCGGTGATCGGGTGGATGTGAGCAGTATTCGCACCTTGCAATTGAGTTCGATGGATGCGGTGGCGGGCGAATGGGGTGTATCCTTGATGCGGCTTCAGGCCAATTTGCCAGACACGCTGCCGGGTCAGAATGTGACGTTCCTGCTGTTTGGCGAAGTCCACATTGAAGCGGCGAATCCATCTGTAGAACTTGCAGGAACAGTTAGCGCCGCTGGTGCAATTAACGTTCGCGGCGGTGCATCGACCAGCGATGACATCGTAACAACCCTCGCCAACGATTCGCAAGTGACCGTCACAGGCCGCAATCAAGCCGCTGACTGGGTGCGTGTCGAATTGTCGGATGATGAGGAATCAGTTGGATGGGTAGCGGTGAGTTTGTTGCAGATAGATGGCGATATAGACTCGCTGCCCGTCGTCCAACCCGGTGACCCGACCTATGGGCCATTACAAGCCTTCTATTTGCAAACCGGCATTGGCGACGCGCCCTGTACCGAAGCGCCGCACAGCGGCCTCTTGATTCAGACGCCCGAAGGCGGTCGCGAGATTGAGATTTCGGTCAACAACGTCTCGATTCGACTGGCGTCTACAGCTTATTTACAGGCGCAGGCAGGCGATAGTCTGGTGGTGACGATGATCGAAGGTCAGGCGACGGTCAGCACGGAACAGGGCGCTGAAATCGTGCCGGATGGCGCGCGTCTCACCGTGCCAATTGATGAGAATCTGCACGCGACGGGCGCGCCCAATGACCCCGAACCCTACACCGAAGCCGATGTGCAGGCGCTGCCTGTTGAGGCGCTGCCGCGCGAAATTGAAGTTGCCGAACCGCGTACACAAACGTCCATTGACCGATTTGTGCAAGCAAACAACCGCTGTTATGCCCTTGTCGGCGCTTCGCCAGTGAATGTGCGTTCGGGGCCGGGTACAGCCTATCCCGTGACGGGGACACTGCCAGCGGGTGATCGCTCGATCATCGCGACACAGGCGGTGGGTACAGATGGTCTCATCTGGTGGGAGCTGTCTGCCATTCGTTGGGTGCGTTCGGATGTTGTCGATGAAGAGGGGCGCTGTGAGGATGTGCGAGTCGCCACCAATATCCCCGATCCACCAGTATCGCAGCCCGCAGGGACGGGTTCAACAGGTGGTGTGGGTGGACAAAGCGGCGGCAGTGGCAATCTCGTCTATATCAACATGAATGGCGCGAACAACTGCTCCCCGGATCGTGTGCCATTGGGCACGACTATAGACATCGTGTTTGGCAACAATTCATGGACATCGCCGGGTGACCGCGACAACGCGATGGCGACGCTCAATTCGGGTATATCGGTGAATGGGCAGGGTTTGTCCGTCACGCATGACCACTATACTGTTGACATCTACTTTGGATTTAATACCCGCGCCCGTTATACGCCGCCGTCAACCGGAGTCTATACATTTGTCGGTTATCAGGACAATTATCCGCCACCGCCGAGTTGTGTTGTTACGGTGGAATAGCGCACACGAAGCGCCGCTCGTTCATTAGCTGACTTTTGCTTTCCATGCCGCGAGTACATCGGCCTCTTTTTCGGCGCTGATGCCCGCAGGCCACTGGCGGTCAGCGGGTTGTTCGGCGAACCACGCCAGCGTATCCCGTATGGTAGCAGCAAGCGGGCGGAAGGTCAGGCCGTCGGCGAGCGCTTTGTCGATATTCATTTGATTCAAGGCTCTGGTGTCATCGGGCACCCACAGGGGCAGCCCCATCCAGGGTGCGACCTCGTGTTCGGCGAGAAAGTCCGCATCCGCCCAGACAAAATTGGCGTCGCTGCCGCTGACCTCTTTGCTGACATCCAGCACATGACCGAGTGTGGCGTTGTAGTCTGGCCCCGTAACGTTATAGACTCCGGCTTTGCGGTCTTCTGCCATGCGGATAATCCATTCGGCTTGATCGCGTCCGTCGATATATTGCACGGGGAAATCGGGCGACACAGGCGCGAGCACATCTCCACCTTTTGCTACACGTACAGGCCAGTAAGTAAAGCGATTGCTCAGGTCATGCGGCCCCACAATCAAACCAGAACGCACATGCAGGACTCGTCCCGGCAGCGCAGCTTCGGCAGCTTTTTCACACAATACCTTCAATGGGCCATAGGTTTCGCCCGTGATTTCTTCGACAGTTTCATCTGCTATCGTGCCGACGGCGCCGCTTTCGTCCATATGGGGTGTATCCAAACCGCTGTACACCGAAATCGACGAAACAAAAGTATAGTGCTCGACCGAATCGGCGAGCAGTTCAGCCGATGCTTTGACCAGACGTGGCACATAACCGCTGGGGTCAATCGCCACATCCCACGAACGGCCTTCGAGCGCATCCAGACCGCCATCGCGATCCCCTGTGAGTTTTTCGAGGTCGGCGAACAGGTCGGGATTGGACTGTCCGCGATTGAACAGCGTGACCTCATGGTCTCGTGCGAGCGCCGCCTCGACAATATGCCTTCCTAAAAATCGTGTGCCACCTAATACTAAAACCTTCATTGCCATCACTCCTACCATAAATCGTGTCGCAAGTTGGCGGTTATTCTACGGTAGGCGAGGGTCGATGGTCAAATTTTCTCAAATGTTAAGTTGGATTTTATTATCGACTGCTCATCTATCGCGGGTCGCATCCATTAAAATTTGACAGGTTTTTAGCACGTCCAGACAGCGGCATCTTCCACAATAGACCATAATACGTTCATCATACGATGTAGGAGGACTCAATATGCGACTATGGCGAATAGGTTTCATTGTTTTGCTCATCACTTCGATAGCATATCGCATCACCGTTGCACAGGACGATTGTGTTGACCGAACGGATAATGAAATCGTCATCAATCAGGTGGATATGTCCGTACCCGCTGTTGGCGACCCGTTCATCGACCCGGCATTCTGCACACAAATTACGCGCATCTCTGATTCCAGCGTATCAGGCCAATTTGAGACGCAGGAATATTCCCAGTTGCAGGCGTTTTCTGGCGATAATGCCTATATCCTGCTGGTCTCGTCCGAATGGGGGTATCTTGTGCGGCGCATGGATGACTACGGCATGGTTGAAGGGCTGGAAACATGGACGTGGAATGCCGCCCGCTGGTATCCAGCCGAAGCGCATACGCTCATCCACTTCGACTCGAATGAGGATACCACCGTGCGCGTGCAGTTGACGAATGTCGATACAGGCGAAACGCGCGACCACTTCACTTTTCCAGCCGACTATGAATACGTGGTCGGCAATCGCTCGTCCGATGAACTGTCACACGATGGGCGCTGGATGTCGGGCGTGGTCGTTCGCAGCGATGGTGCGTGGGTGATTTTCTCGCTGGATATTGAAAATGGCGTATTGGGCGCAGAAATACCGATTTTTGAATTGTACGAGGGGGATTGCGAACCCGACCCGGAATGGGGGCCAGTTGACCCCGATTGGATTGGCGTGTCGCCATTGGGTAACTACTTGATGGTGCAGTGGACGCGCGACGGCACGGCACGATGCAGCGGATTAGAATCGTTTGATATTCAAACGGGGGAATTTGCCGGACGTGTCTCTGATGGGCATCAGCATGGTGACCTGGGCGTGACAGAAGATGGTATAGAATTCTTCATGACCTTCGAGATTTATCACCCCAGCGGCAACATGGCGCTTGGAATGCGCGAACTGCCCGGTAACGCCGTTGTCAGCGAACCGGTCTACTTGCAGGTGCTCGATTGGGGCAATGGCGCGCATATTTCATGTCAGGGGCCGCCGGGTGTCTGTTTGGTCACGGCGGACAGCCTATCCGACAATGGTTGGACAGCGTTCGAGGCTGAACTGTTCCTGCAATATACCGATGGTCGGGTGGAACGTTTAGCCCATCACCGTTCGACAAGCTGCGGCTACTGGGTGCAGCCACGCGCCAGCATCTCGCGTGATGGGCGCTATGTCGTCTTTGCTTCGGATTGGGGTAATCCGCAACAATGCGACGACCTGGGTCGCGGCGATCCCTATATCATTGACCGCGAAGCCTAAAACATAATCGGGGCGTCATGACGAGGCCCCGACTCGTTGTTACCAATACGACTAAAAAGACCTGCTATCCGGCGCAGCGTTCAAAGGCGGGTAGATGATGATACTGCGATGCGTCGCGCAGATTGGTGACGACC
>CAZTLI010000314.1:0-6485 GCA_964614375.1 uncultured Anaerolineaceae bacterium | reverse complement strand
CTTTTGCGTTGGGTCAGGTACTGGAATCGCTGAAATCAGGGCTTCGGTATAGGGGTGTGATGGACTGTTGTACACTTGATCCGTCGTACCCTCTTCCACAATCTGCCCCAGATACATGACCGCAATCCAATCGGCGAGATACGCGATGACATCGAGATCGTGTGAAATAAACAGGTATGATGCGCCTTTCGTCGCGCGCATATCCTTGAGCAAATTGAGAATAACGGCCTGTACAGACACATCGAGAGAGGATGTCGGTTCATCGGCGACGACCAATGCCGGATTGGTCGCGAATGCGCGGGCGATAGCGACACGCTGTTTTTCACCGCCGCTTAATTCATTAGGATAGCGATGATAGTATTCTGGCGTCAAACGCACTGATCTTAGCAAGGCGATAACCCGATCTCGCATCGCTTTTGGAGGGAGTTGATCATCCGTCAGTCGCGCAATTGTCCGCGTCAGGGCTTGCCCAACTGTATGATAGGGATTCAGCGTATCATTGGGGTTTTGAAAGACCATTTGCAGGTCGCGCAATGTTTCGGTAGTGCGTTTTCCTAGTTGATTAGAAATTGTGACGCCCGATAACTGAATATCGCCGCTATCGGCTTCTATGAGGGCGACGATAGCGCGGGCGAGGGTTGTTTTGCCGCTGCCGCTTTCGCCGACTAATCCCAGCGTCGATTGGGCTTTGACACTGATGGATGCCGCATCAACGGCGTGGACATAATCGGGGTCCTTGCGAGTAACGCGGTCAAGAAAAGTCTGCTCACCAAAACGTTTGTTGATGGCGGTGGCGGTCATAACATGACCGGTGCGTGCTGTCGGAATAGGCGATGCAGGCTGTTCTCGCGTTGTTAATGCAAGGTCGCCACTAGCGATTTCAGGCCAGCGATGACAGCGTACCATCCGACCATCGGGCGTGTTTTCCAATGGTGGTTTGGTCTCGCGACATTTGTCAAGGACAACGGGACAACGTGGCGCAAATACACAGGCATGAGGTCGTTCAGACAGCGACGGCGCAACGCCCTTGATGGTCGCTAGACGGGTTTCGGTCTCCAGTGAATGGGCGGGCAAGCTAGATAATAAGCCGTATGTATAGGGATGCAGCGGTTTGCTAAATAGTTCGATGATGGGTGCGCTTTCCATGACTTCACCGCCATAGAGGACAGTGACATCATCACAAAGCTGCGCGACTGTACCGAGGTCGTGCGAGACATACAACGCGGCGGCCTTTTCGTTGAGGATAAGTTCACGAAATAGGTCGAGTATAACTGCCTGGGTGGTCACATCCAACGCCGTTGTTGGTTCGTCGAGTACCAGCAGACGTGGCTGTGTACTCAGGGCCATTGCAATCATCACCCGCTGCTGCATCCCACCGCTGAGTTGATGAGGATAGCGCGTCATCACCGAATCGGGATCGGCGATTCTTACTTTGGTCAACATTTCAATGGCATGTTTACGTGCTTCTTTGTTGGAATACCCTAGATGAAGTTGGGTGAGTTCCGCCATCTGGTTGCCGATAGTGAACGCGGGATTGAGCGATGACAGCGGGTCTTGTGGAACCAGGCTCATCTCGCGCCCCCAGATTTTTTGCATCTGCCGCGCGGTATGATGTGCAATATCTGTGCCCATGAACAGAATCTCACCGTCGCTGATGCGGGAATTTGCGGCGAGATAGTTCATCAGGCCCAGACCCACTGTGGATTTGCCGCTGCCACTTTCGCCCACCAGACCATGAATGTGCAACGGTTGAATGGTGAGCGAAACATCACAAACGGCATTCAACCATGTGTCAGCCAACCGGTAGTCAATCGAGACATTTTTCGCTTCAATAACAGGATGTTCACTCATCATCAGGTGCTTTCGTAACGCAAAATCCGGCGCAAACCGTCTGCCAATAGATTGACACCGATAATCAGAATGGCGATGACAATGACGGGAAACCATAATGTCCAGGGCGCGCGGGCGAAATTATCGCGTCCTTCGAGCACCAATCGTCCCCATTCCGGTGATGGTGGCTGCACACCCAATCCCAAAAAGCCGAGACTGGCGACCAAAAAAATAGCATACGAAAAGCGCAGCGCGCCTTCGACAGCCAATGTAGGTAGCACACCGGGTAAAATTTCTCGAAACAAAATATAATACAACGACTCGCCGCGCAGTTTTGCGGCTTCGACATATCCCTTATCACGTACTGTCAGGGTAGCACTGCGAATGACGCGCGTCACAATCGGCGTATAAATGACGATGATGACAATCACGAGGCTGATTTTTTCGGGGCCGATGGTATCTATCAACGGACTCTGAGCATCACTCAGCAGCGGTACTATCGTGGTAAGCATCACCAGTGCCAATACAAGAACAGGTATCGCCAGCAAAATATCCACAGACCGGGAAATCAGTTCATCAAACCAACCTCCAAAATAGCCTGTAGCTAAACCAATGCACGTCCCTAAAAAGACGGACAACGCCGTCGCCACAGCGGGCAGACCGACGGTTTCGCGCGCGCCCCATAATATGCGGGCATACATATCACGACCTAAGCGGTCTGTACCGAAGATGAAATCAGCCGATGGCGCTGCATTGCGATCACCTACAAAGTCGTCATATTCATTGACGGCAATCGTCGGGCCAAAAATGGCGAGGGTCAAAAAGAGCATCACGATTATCAATCCAGCGAGTGACGCGGGGGTTTTAGCCATCTGGCCTAGAAATGTGCCAATCGATAGCCTGAGACGAGTCGGAAAGGAAAGTGGAGTCCCGGAGGACTCCACCGGTGTATCAAGATTGCTCATCGCTAACGGCTAATCGAGACCGCGCGATAATCGGTACGTCCGGGGAAGGGGTGCATATCCAGCCCTTCGACGCCATCACGATACGCGCCGCTGATTGACCCGAAGAACGGGATGATGATGGGGCCTTCTTCCGCGAAGATGACGCTAATTTGATGATAGATGTCTGCGCGGGCTGCCGGGTCGGTGGTACTGGCCGCATCGGCAACAAGGCCATCGAGTTCATCGGTTGACCAATGGGTTTCGTTGAATGGGCCGCCTGTGACGTATGCCTGCGTGAGGTAGTCCTGCGGAACAGGGCGCGAACCCCAGCCGGTGATACCCAGTTCAACTTCGAGCCATTCGTTGTCGCCATAGTAAACGTTTTCGGGGCGTACCAGCACGTCAACATCAATACAGCCTTCTTCCCACTGCTGCTGCAAGATGACCGCGAGGTCGGCATAGTTGAACGAATCGACAGTATACAGTGTGGTTGAGATACGTTCCTGACCGGTCGCTTCCAAAATCAGTTCGCAGGCACGCTGCGGGTCATAGGCAGGATGTTCGAGGTCAGCGTTGTAATAATCGCCATAAAGGGGGCCAATCGGGTCGTTATTGCCAATAACACCCCGCCCATCGAGCAAGATTTCGTTGATAGCGTCACGGTCAGTCGCCAGTTTGAAGGCCATACGAATCAACGGATTTTCGCCGAGGAAGCCCTCGTCAGCCCGCAAGCGCACCACTGGATGCCGATTCGTCGCGCGTTCTACGACGGTTATGCCTTCTGTCTCGTCCAGAACACCAATCTGGTCATCAGGTAGACGATAAATCACATCGACAGCGCCGCTGCGAATGGCATTAATCTGTTCCAGCGGGTCATCAATGTAGACAAAGACAATGCTATCCAACACAGGCGCGCCATCCAACCAGTAGGCTTCATTGCGTACCAGCACCGCCGTTTCGCCGGGACGATATTCTTGCAGCACGAAGGGGCCTGTCCCATTGAAGTTGACATAGGGATTGTCGCCTTCAACGAGCACATTCGGGGATTCAGTGCCGTCTTGCAGGATAACGGCGAAATTCGAGCCAACGCCATACAGGAAGTCGGCATTTGGAGAGGCCAGCGCGAAGACGACGGTCAAATCATCGGCTGCTTCGACGGAAAAGTCACCCATAATGGCCACACCGGGTGATTCCAGTTCAACCATGCGATTGAATGTGTAGACCACATCCGCAGCGGTGAATGCTGAACCATTGTGGAACGTCACACCATCGCGCAAATGGAATGTATAGGTCAGGCCATCATCACTGATTTCCCAACTTTCGGCGAGATTAGGCTGGAGGCTGTTGTCGGGGGCGATTTCGATAAGATAGTCATAAATCGACCTATTCAGTGCAATCTCTGAATCTGCCGAACCGAGCGCCGGGTCGAGTTCGACGGGCGCATTAAAGCCAATACGTAGTGTGTTTTCGTCCTGCGCGCTGACGATGAAGATGCCGCCAACCAGCACCAGCAGCAAGGCGAAAACCAGTAGGATACGACTTGCACCTTTAAAGTGAGTATGAAACATTGTTCCTCCGAATTGGATGGATCAAACAAGAAAACAATATATGGTCATGTTTTACCATGCCACATTATGCGCGGTAATTAAAGCGTGGTGTTTGTTGCACGATTAGGTGGTGTGTCGCGCATACCTCTAAAATGTTACATTTGTTCTAGCGATGTTCTGTAAGCTGGCTTACAAAGCGCGTTAGTAGTACGTTAACGTTCGTGTGAAAGCGTGGTCATTTCTAACAAGACCGCTTCTGCTTGCACTGGATCGCCCACCTTGTAATGGATTTTGTCCACAGTGCCCGCGTATGGTGCTTCGATGCGATGTTCCATTTTCATCGCTTCCAATGTCATTAACAGCGCGCCTTGCTCAACTTGTTGTCCGACTTCCACGATGACGGTGACCACTTGTCCCGGCATTGGCGCACGTAGGGACCCGGCATTTTCCGCGCGTGTTCCGGGTAGGGGCAGGGGAGAAATCCATTTCAGGGCATACGTGCCCATTTGCGTATAGACCCAACAGGTGTTGTCATCATCATTCGCTAGGACAATATGCTGGCGGTGACCATTAAGAATCATCGTCCATTTACCATTGTCGTGTGGTTGTGTTATCAGATGGTGGATTTCGTCGTCTATTTCTACCGAGAATGTGCCCGCTTCTTTTTGTGGCGACAGCAAGATTTCATAGTCGTTGTCTTTATGGCGGAAAGTGTGGCGAATCGGGCGATTTGGATTGTTACGAAAATGACCGGTTCCGGGCTGCTGAGCGACTGCCGCACTGACCAGGACGATTTCTGGCAAGGTGTCCTCAAGCGTTAGTAATTCGGGATGCTCGGCGATGAAATTGGTATTGATTTCTGTCACCAGATGGTCTTCATGCATCAAGACTCGTCGTAAAAACCCGATATTATTCTTGATGCCGAGTAATTGCAGTTTTGTCAGCGCGTGGTCGAGCCGTCTTATCGCCTGAATCCGTGTTTTGGCATGGGTGATGACTTTGGCAAGCATGGGGTCGTAATAAACGGATATGTCGTCGCCAGTCCGTACACCCGTATCGACGCGCACACTAGCGGCTGCCTGCCAATGAAGGATTTTACCTGTCACAGGCAAAAACCCATTCGCCGGGTCTTCTGCATAGATGCGCGCTTCAATCGCATGACCGTTCGGTTGTAAATTCATCTCGGTCACGGGATAACCTTCTGAGATAAGCAGTTGCCAGCGCACAAGGTCGATTCCAAAGACCATCTCAGTCACGGGATGTTCGACTTGCAGACGGGTGTTCATCTCCATGAAGTAGAATTCGCCGTCTTCATCGACCAAAAATTCCACCGTCCCCGCACTATAATAACCGATTTGTTCGCCAACGCTCACTGCTGCTGCAAACATCCGTGCCCGTAAATCATCATCTACGGCATCTGATGGCGTTTCTTCGATAATTTTTTGATGACGGCGCTGGATGGTGCATTCGCGTTCGCCTAATGCGATGATGTTGCCGCGCTGGTCACCAAATATCTGCACCTCGATGTGACGTGGATTGATAATCACCTTTTCGAGAATCAACACATCGACCCCGAAGGCTTGCATGGCTTCGCGCCGTGCCACTGCCAGGGCGTCTGATAGGTGTTCTGGCGAATCGACCTGACGCATCCCTTTGCCACCGCCGCCGGCGGACGCCTTGACCATAAGCGGGAAGCCAATTTTTTCGGCTTCGGCGATCAATACTTCGTCGGACTGTTCATCGCCGCTATATCCGGGGACGAGCGGGACCCCTTGCAGCAGGAGTTTGGCGGCTTGTTTTCTGCCCATTGCCTCGATAGTGCTTGGTGGCGGGCCGATGAACGTCAAATCTTCCGCAATGACGCGATAGGCGAACTCCGCATTTTCCGCCAGAAAGCCATAGCCGGGATGGATGGAATCAGCACCTGTGCGTTTGGCGGCGTCGATGATTTTGTTGATGTTGAGGTAACTTTCAGTGGCTGGACTCGCGCCGATGTGAATGGCCTCATCTGCCAGCTCGACATGCAGCGCATTGGTATCTGCATCAGAATAGATCGCAACCGTCGCAATGCCCATCTCACGACAGGTGCGGATAATCCGGCAGGCAATTTCGCCTCGATTGGCAATCAGCAGTTTTCTAATCATGCGCCATTATCCCGATCCAC
>CAZTLI010000313.1:0-6503 GCA_964614375.1 uncultured Anaerolineaceae bacterium | reverse complement strand
AAGATTTGCTCGATGACAATACACGCATCTTTGTCAATCCTACCGGGCGCTTTGTAACAGGCGGGCCGCTGGGTGACGCGGGTTTAACCGGGCGCAAAATCATCGTCGATACCTATGGTGGTGTAGCCCGACATGGCGGCGGCGCATTTTCGGGGAAAGACCCCACAAAAGTAGACCGCAGTGCAGCATATATGGCGCGGTATGTCGCCAAGAATGTCGTTGCCGCTGGTCTCGCCGAACGCTTTGAAGTCCAGCTATCCTATGCCATTGGCGTCGCCCAACCGACCTCGCTAGCAGTCGAGACCTTTGGCACGGGTAAAGTCGCCGACACTGTCATAGAGAAACTCATCCGCAAGCACTTCGATATGCGTCCCGCCGCAATTATTCGGGACCTGAATCTGCGCCGTCCGATATATCGACAGGTTGCGGCCTATGGGCACTTTGGACGTGATGATCTGGATGTGCCATGGGAGCACACCGACAAGGCCGATATTCTGCGTAAAGAGGCAGGACTCGCGTAAAGCAGCACCGGCTATCGTGCAAAACAAGCGGTTGATGACCTGTCAGCCGCTTTTTATTTGTGCAGCTTACAATTAGGGGTACATGAGGTTGGAAAATCATTTGGCGGGAGTCCGCCGGACGGTGTATAGTGGTGGTGCGTCCCAATAAGGGGTTTTCCCTGAATGAAGGAGTCTGGTATGCGGCTGCTAAAAGGTATTGGAAAATGGTTCTGGCGGTTCATGATTATTTTCTCATTTATCGTCAATGTGATTCTGGTCGTGGTGCTGCTGGTGTTGGGCATTTTTATCTTTGACATCCTCGATAACATCGCGAGTCCGCTGGTGGTAGGATTGCACAGCAGTTTTGTCGGGTTGCAGGACGCCACGATTGACACCGTGATTCCCGTCCGCGATACGATTCCAGTGCAGCTAACCGTGCCGCTGAACACGACGACAGTGGTGGTCTTGACCGAACCTGTGCCGCTGCGGGTGAGTGCGCTGATTGATCTGCCGGGATTAAATGCCTCGAATGTGCCTGCAACCGTCAATATCACGCTGCCTGCCGGACTCGAACTGCCTGTTGCGCTCAATTTAGAGGTGCCGATTGATGAAGAATTGGACGTGGCGCTGGATGTGCGTGCGGTTATCCCGCTGGAAGATACACAACTCTACGATGTCGCGCGCAACTTACGCTTGTTATTTGAGCCAATGGCACTGGCACTCACCAGCCCGGAACTGCCGCACAACATTGGCGACGCCATTGGTTTTGGTGGACGCATCCTGAGCGGCGACCCGCCCAATTTGCTCGACCCAACTGGCAATGCCTATGCCGCGCAGCCCTGGCCCGGATATTCTGTCACGGCTGGATTGGCGTACCCCTTCTTTGGTTTCACGCAGCCGGATTTCGTGAGTAGGCCAACGGGTATCGTGCCGCTGGGTGGTATCGCGCTCTTGGACGAGCAGATTCGCCCTGAAATCTGGGCGCAAGGCGGCCCACAGGCTGTTAACGCTGCCGCTGTCTCGGCGATGTCGTCGCAGTCGGTCCCGCCGGGGACGTATGATGGCAATATCGACGCTTATGCCGCGCAAGCCGCAGGTGGGAGCGCGCAATCAAATGGGAGTACGGGGACAACGCCTAACCCGCCATCGGTAGGGGGTGCAGATGGCGGCACGACGCCACCGACCAACGATGTTACACAACCCCAACAGCCGTCCGGGATTCAACCGACACCTGCGCCATAGCGATTTATGAGGAGAATCGTTAGTAGACGCATGTTTTAGTCTTAAACTTTGTTTCAGGAATTGATATGACACAAACCGATTCGCCGCGCATCATTGATTATGAAGGTTCGACCTATCGTACCGACTTCTGGGAAGGGCGGGGACGTGATTACGAAGATCGAGTCGAACGGCAGGTGCTACGCCGTCTATTACCCACTCATGGGCGGCGTTTGCTGGAATTGGGCGCGGGTTTTGGACGCTTGACGAATGAATACAGTGCATATCAACAGGTGGTGCTGCTGGACTACTCATTCTCGCAATTGCAATATGCGCGCCAGCAGTTTGGTGATGACGGTTATGTCTATGTCGCTGCCAATATCTATAAATTGCCATTCCAACCGGGTATCTTTGATGCGGCGACGATGATTCGTGTCATCCATCACATGGCGGATGTCCCGGCTGTGCTGAATGGTATCCGCCAGAAAATGTCGCCGGGCGCGACGTTTATCCTCGAATTTGCCAACAAGCGCAATCTAAAGGCGATGTTACGCTATGCCTTGCGCCGCCAAAATTGGAGTCCGTATGATCGCGCGCCTGTCGAATTTGTGGAACTCAATTTTGACTTTCATCCAACCTATATGGGCGATGAACTGGCAAAAGCGGGATTTACGACTGAGGCGCGTGTGCCTGTATCGTTTTTCCGTCTGGGACTGCTCAAACGCACGCTGCCTGCCGGACTCCTGACAGGTATGGACAGCATTTTGCAGCGCACGGGACTGACTATCGCGCCGAGCATTTTCACAAAAAACGTTGTTACAGGTGATGCGGTGGATAATCTGAGTCGCGGTGACATAACCAACGATGACCTGTTTCTGTGCCCGGAGACGGGGGACGCGCTGCACCGCGAGGGGGATTTGCTCATCAGTGAGGGCGGTCTGCGCTGGGCAGTGCGCGACGGCATCTATGACTTCAAAGCGCCTGTGGAGTGAGTTGGCCGCTGGATGCTGACCTCTCGCCATTGGCTGATACAGCCGTTATGCTGCTCAATTCCGATCACCAGGCCAACGTGCATCTGAAAAACCACTTTTCACTGCATTGAATAATCGTTCGTCAGCCATCCAGAACGCACAAGATAAGGGCTTAACAAGATAAGGGCTTAACAAGATAAGGGCTTAGCCAGTGCGATATAGTGCGCGTCGCAGGCACACGGACGATTGTTCCGCAAGCTCAAACGCTTTTTGCAGCAACGCATCATCGCAGCCAAAATCCGATGTGCCTGCGTATGCAATGGCTCATCAGACAGCCCAAATGTTTTGAATCTACGACAACAGGCATTCATCTTCACCAGCGCGGATGTCGCGCACTAAGCCAACGACATCCATTGTCGGCAGCGAATCCCCGTGACTTGCGCGAATTTCTTGCTGCATCTGTTCAATGCCACGAATCCATGATTATTGGTGTAGGAACGGTTTCAGCGACTATAACTCTTCCAGATGAGCATCCACCCACGCGAGATAGGCCGCGCGCAGGGCGCGAGTCTTTGCGCCGGGTACACCCGCGCCAATTTTCACACCATCAATTTCGACAACAGGCACAATACCCCGACTGCTGCTGCTGAGGAAGGCTTCCTGTAGCTGCGGAATATCGTCTTGATGCGCCGCTTCTTCACGCACAGGGATGATACCCTCTGCAACCGTGAACACAATCTGCCGCGAAATGCCATAAAGCACGCCCGCGCCCGCCGTTCGCAGTTCGTCATCGAGTATCGCGTAGAAATTGCTGCCTAATCCTTCTA
This sequence comes from uncultured Anaerolineaceae bacterium, assembly GCA_964614375.1. Lineage (GTDB taxonomy): Bacteria > Chloroflexota > Anaerolineae > Aggregatilineales > Phototrophicaceae > CAZTLI01. The sequence goes on along the minus strand of CAZTLI010000313.1, from coordinate 2,987 downwards.
AGAGATGACCATCTGCCGACAACAAAAATGTATCGTAGATGCCATTCGTCATTTTTGCTTGCAAAGCACCGCGCTTGTGCATCCAACCCGTGGTTTTGGCGGCGGCGTTGTCGCGGGCACTGTTGGGCGCAGTGATGCAGCGCACACCTTGCTCATACACTGATTGTGGTTGTGGGACGAAGGGTTCAATCGACAGAATCAGTGTATCCGGTGTGTTGCGCGGCACGGTAAGGCGAAAGCGGACATCGCCATAGCCTGCGCCAGCGATCATCTGGCGCAAACCCTGCCGCAGGTGGACACGATTCAACGTGAACGGGATGCCTGCCCGCCGCGCCGAATCTTCAAGGCGATCAAGATGTGCGTCGAATTTCAACACCTGAAACGTGTTGAATGTGTTGGCGACAGTATACACGCCGTCTTCGGGTTCATACCGCACCGCAGCGTTGAGCGACTCGGCCTGATAATCCACCTCGGCTAATCCGTGTAGCGTCAGATGTTTAATGGTGCAGGGCATCGGCGGGTGGCCTTTCGTTGAGTGGAGCGCGTCACCTATTATGCGTGTGGCATGGCGCAATTGAAAGGTCAGTCAGTGCATTTATCACTATTCAATTGCTGTCAAGCGGGTTATCATGCGAGATGTTTTGTGCGGCAGTTAAAAGGTGATGACAATGCGGATTGTGGTGACTGGTGCGAGTGGACGGTTGGGCGGAAAATTGGTTAAAATTCTGTCCGCAAATCACGATGTGACGGGCGCAGACATTATCGGTGATGCTGTTGAACATCTGGACATTAGTGATTTTGAAGCTGCCCGCAAATTCATCGCCGATGTACGCCCTGATATCGTCCTGCATCCGGCGGCATGGACCGATGTCGATGGCTGTGCGCGTGAGCCGGAAAAGGCCGTCCGCATCAATGGGTTGGGCGCGCAAAATGTCGCTGCTGCCGCCGCAAATATCAACGCTGCCATGCTCTATGTCAGCAGTAACGAAGTGTTTGATGGCACAGGCAGCCGTCCCTATTATGAATATGATGTCACCAATCCGGTCAATCCCTATGGATATAGTAAAGTCGTTGGTGAACGCGCTGTTGTACAGGTCAATCCCCGTCATTATGTCGTGCGGACATCGTGGTTGTTCGCGCATGGCGGCAAGAACTTCATCCAGACGATTCTCAATGCGGCGGAAGCGGGTAAATCACTGCGAATCGTCGTCAATGAAATTGCCAATCCGACCTATAACGACGATTTAGCCGATGCGATTGTCAAACTCATCGCCACGGGTCGCTACGGAACCTATCATCTCGTGAATGAAGGATTCTGTTCGCGCTGGGATTTTGCCCGGTATTTCCTCAATCGTGCCGGATTTGCCGACATCGAACCCGCGCGCATCAGCGTGCAGGAATATCCACGCCCTTCGACACCGCCCGCCTATAGCAGCCTCGCCAATCTCGCGGGCGCAACGCTTGGCATCACCTTGCGCCCCTGGCAAGAAGCCGTCGATGCGTTTTTGCAAAAAGAGGGTTTACTGGTTGGGTGATATGTGCGCTGTAAATGGATAACGGCATAAATGAACACGCTGACTCAACCTCTTTTTTCCGTCATTATCCCCAATTGGAATGGGCAACCGTTTTTGCAGACGTGTCTGGATGCACTGCGGGCGCAGACCTACTCACCTATTGAGGTGATTATCGTTGATAATGCGTCTGTGGACGGGTCGCAGGACTATATCAAGCAGCATTATCCTGACGTTCAACTGATTGAATTGTCCGAAAATCGCGGATTTACAGGTGCGTGTAATGTCGGTCTGGAAGCGGCGGAAGGGGACTATCTCGCGCTGTTGAACAACGATACGGAAGTTCAGCCGAGATGGGCAGCGGCAGTTGTTGATGCGTTTGCACGTCATCGTGATGTGGGCATCGTCGCCAGCAAGATGCTGCTGTTTGATAAACGCGACCACATTCATACGGCAGGCGACTTTTTCACTGTTGATGGGCGTGCGGGCAATCGCGGTGTGTGGCAAAAGGACGAAGGTCAGTTTGATTCGGAAGAATTTGTGTTTAGCGCCTGTGGCGGGTCGGCGGTCTATCGCAAGACGATGTTAAATGATATTGGCCTGCTCGACGACGATTTTTTCTTTTCACTCGAAGACATCGACCTGGGATGGCGGGCGCAGTTGGCGGGATGGCGTGTCCTTTACACCCCTGCGGCAATCGTGTACCATCACCTATCAGCTACGGGGGGCGGCGTCACCGCGAGTTATCATGACGGGCGCAATTTGATTTTTGTGCTGGTGAAAAATGTGCCCGGTGCAATCTGGCGCAAATACGGCGGGAAAATTCTAAAGGCACAATGGGGTTTAGCATGGGATGCACTGCGGGCGTGGCGTGGTGCAGCAGCGCGGGCACGCCTGCGCGGGATGCTGGCTGCAAGCTGGTATCTGCCGCGTTTATGGCGCAAACGTCGCCGCATACAGGCTGCCCGTAAAGTGGATGTGGCCTATATTGAATCGATTCTATCGCCACCGCAGGGCTAGAGTATGTCAATCGTGGCTTGAGATTATTGCCGTAACCACGTATCTTTAGGGGCGTAGTCGGGCACTATACTTTTCGTAATGAATCCGTGTCCGAACGGAGTCTATTGATTGAATATGGAAAATCAGCCCTTTCTGTCCATCATCCTCCCGGCACACAACGAGGAGCACCGGCTGCCGCGTTGTCTGGAACGGATTGATGAATTCCTCGCTACACAGGATTATGCGGCAGAGGTGATTGTTGTTGAAAATGGCAGCATCGACCAGACGTATGATGTCGCGCGACAATTTGCCGAAATTCATCCGTATATACGTGTTATTAAGGTGGAGACGCGCGGCAAAGGGCTGGCAGTGAAGGCCGGTATGCTGGAAGCCTGTGGCGAGTATCGCTTTATCTGCGATGTCGATTTGTCGATGCCGATTGAGGAAGTGATTAAATTTCTGCCGCCTATCGCCAAT
>CAZTLI010000312.1:0-6513 GCA_964614375.1 uncultured Anaerolineaceae bacterium | reverse complement strand
TTTTAGAGAACTACAATGCCGCAATCAGCTTAGACCCGGACTATGCCGATGCCTATTTTTATCGTGGCATTTTGCTCTATACACAGTATTCCTCCGTATTAGCAGGGGTCGATTTCCAACGCTATATCGAACTCGCGCCGGATGGAGAATTTGCAGAACAGGCAGCGCAATATATCGAAGCAATTGAGCGTGAACAAGAAGCGTTAAATGAGTGAATAATCCTCGACCTGTTCTATTGCCGCTTCATGTTAAATGCGGTACAAACAATCGTTCACATCGAATTCTGATTTGCTGCCGCACATAAACTACCGGAGATTGTTTGAATATGAAATTACTTAGAAGGATTTTGATTGGCATTGTTATCGTGTTAGTCGTTTTGGTCGCAGTCGGTGCATTCGCTGTCAATCGCTGGACACGGGGCCCGCTGCCCCAACATGCGGGCGAACTCACCATTGAAGGTTTAAATGACACTGTTGAAATCATTCGTGATGGATGGGGTATCCCACACATTTACGCCAGTAACACACACGACCTCTTTTTCGCGCAGGGTTATGTGCAAGCACAAGACCGCTGGTGGCAGATGGAATTCTGGCGCGCCATTGGTGACGGGCGTATACAGGAACTCACCGGACGCAACGCAAGTGTCATGGGTCAGGATGTCTTCATCCGCACAGTTGGTTGGCGCCGCGCCGCCGAACGCGATGTTGCAGAAGTTTATGACGAAGAAACGCTGGGCAACATGCAGGCGTTTGCCGATGGTGTCAATGCCTACATCCTCAACCGTCCCGCGAGCGATTTGGCGATGGAATACAATATCCTGTCGCTGCCTGTCGTTGGTGTCAGCTTTCAAATTCGTCCTTGGACAGTTGAAGATACTGTTGTCTGGCAAAAGGTCATGGCATGGGATTTGAGCGATGGCACAGTCGATATGACACGCGCCGAAGTCGCTGACCATCTCGGCGATGATATGTACGCGGACTTTGAACCCGAATGGCCTTTTGGTCTAAAACCGACCATCATCCAACCGGAAGACTTCCCCCTGACCGAAGACACACTCGCCACCGCTCGTACAAACATGACAGATACGGCGCGTGTGCCTGTAACCAACATCACATTAGCGGGCAATTTCAATCCCGATACGGCTTTTGCCTTTGGGCGCGGTGATGGCATTGGCAGCAATAATTGGGTCGTTAGTGGCGATTTGACCGAGAGTGGTATGCCCCTCCTCGCCAATGACCCGCATCTTGGCATACAGATGCCGTCCATCTGGTTTGAAATCGGCCTTTACTGCCAACCTGTCAGCGAAGCATGTCCCTACAATGTGCGTGGATTTGCGCTGGCGGCCTTCCCCGGCGTCGTCATCGGACACAATGACCGCATCGCCTGGGGTTTCACGAATGTCGGCCCCGATGTCAATGACCTGTACACGATTGAGATTAATCCCGAAAATCCGCTGCAATATCGCTGGGATGGCGAATGGGCAGATTTAATCATTCATGAAGAAGTCATCCGCTTTGGCGACAGCGACGAAACAGTGACGATTCAAGTGCGCGAAGTGCCGGGAATTGGCCCCATCATCAACGACAATCGGCTAGACGATGACGGCAATCCGATGGGCTTCAACAACGAGAACCCGATGGCCTTCCGCTGGACGGCGCTCGAACCCGACGATACGATGACGGCGATCTTCATGATGAATCGGGCGACCAACTGGGAAGAATATCGCGCGGCTGCGAGTCATTTCAACGTGCCCTCGCAAAACCTGGTCTACGCCGATGTCGCTGGCAACATTGGCTATCAAACACCGGGACGCATCCCCATCCGCGCGCCGGGACATAACGGCCTATTCCCGGCTGACGGCACAACCAGCGATATGCAGTGGCGCGGCTACATTCCATTCGATTATTTGCCGCGTGTGCTCAATCCCGAACGCGGTTATATCGAAACTGCCAATCAAGCGCTTGTCCCGCTGGAATATTACGACTGGTTGGCTGCCGAACTCGGTGATGAATTTGGTGAAGACGCCAACTATGTCATTGACTATTCATGGGCGTATGGTTATCGCGGCGAACGAATCGTTGAAATGCTGGAAGCGACTGACGCGCATACCATTGAGACCTTCCAGCAAATTCAGGGCGATAACATGAACCTCAGCGCCCGTGAACTCATGCCTGCGCTGCTAGAATTTGACTATGGCAGTGACACACTAAACGAGGTGCGCGATTGGTTGGGCGAATGGGATTTCCAGATGCACATGGATAGTCCACATGCCGCGTTCTATGCCTATTTCTGGGCGCGATTGATGCAAAATCTTTACAACGATGATTTAGGCGATACCACGTCGGCTAGCGGTGGCAGTCAACAAATGTGGTCTACGTTCCTGCTCATGGACGAACCGGATAATCCCTGGTGGGACGATGCTACCACGGACGAAACTGAAACGCGCGATGACATCATCATCCGTTCGTTCAGTGAGGGCTATGACGCCATCGTCGAGCGATTGGGCAGTGACCGTACAGCATGGCGCTGGGGCGACTTGCATCAGGCGACCTTCGTCAGCAATCCGTTGGGCATCAGTGGCATTGACCTGATTGAAGGCATGGTCAATCGTGGGCCGGTGGCTGCAAGTGGTGGTTCGGCTATCGTCAATGCTACGGGGTGGAATGCCAGTGCTGATAATTTCAATGTCGGTGGGCTGCCTTCTTTCCGCATGATTGTGGATATGAGCGACATCAGCAACAGCGTGAGTGTCCACACGACGGGCCAAAGTGGTCATCCCTTCAGCGAACACTACGGCGATATGATTGACGACTGGCGCAATATCAGCTATCGTCCGATGCTGTTCACGCGCGAACAGGTCGAAACCAACGCAGCCGCAACCCTCACACTAAATCCACCCGAATAGATTTCCATAGGGGCGTGCAGGCTGTACGCCCTTTTTCTCTCATTTTCTCCTCATCAAAATGGGTTGACCCGAACAAAAATTCGCAATATTATATAACCAATAAGTTACGTAACTTTTTAGTTTCCTATTCAAATAGGCAGTAGACAAGGAAAAATCATGCTATCCCACTATCGACCCGACAAGTTTTCGATATATGTCAGCGATCTCGACCAGAGTCTGAACTTTTACCGCAATGTGCTGGGCTTTGAGCAGCTCTGGCACAATCCCGACGCCGGCAATGCGGGCGTAAAGGCAGGCAACAACATCCTCATTTTCCAGCAAAATGCCGAGCGAGTCTCGCCGGGTGGGTTTCGTCCGCACATCACAGTCGATGATCTCGAAGCCCTACAGCAAAAATTAACCGCAGCCGGTATCGCAAACACCGGCATCCAGGACTTCGACAGTTTCACACACATCAGCTTCACCGACCCGGACGGACAGGCCATTGGTCTATTATGTCCCAAACCGGACTATCAACCGCGTATGGAAGCCTATCTTGGTCATCCATTATTCGCTCAGGAGGCCTCATGACTGCCGCCGCCATGATTGTTACCCATGACATCTTCATCGCCGCTGTGCCCGAAAAAGTCTGGCAGACGATTACCAGTCAGGATGGGATGAAAGCGTGGTTGGGGCCACAAACCTATGAGCCTCGACTGGGCGGCAAAATCGACTTCAGGACAACCTATGGCGGAGATTTGTATATCTTCGGCGAAATCAAAACATTCGACCCGCCAAACACCCTCGCCTTCACATGGACGGAACAAGAAGTTGGTGGCGAACCCTGGCCTGTGCCCACGCTGGTGACCATTAAGCTCACCGCCGAACAGCATGGCACACGAGTCTCTTTGCAACACAGTGGATTTGAAGATTTACCGACCAGCATTGCCAGACAACAGTTTGAGGGGTACAAAAAGGGCTGGGCACAATTGCACGATCTGGATAAATTGAAAGCCATGATAGAAGAAGTTTAATGTCAGACGTATTTCGAGCCATTGCCGATCCCACGCGGCGACAAATTCTGGACATCCTGCGAACGATTGGTGAACTACGGGCGGGCGATATTGCTGACCATTTCCCGGACATCACACGAATCGCCGTGAGCAAACACCTGCGGATTTTGCGAGAGGCACATCTCGTCCGGCTGACAGAATCAGAGGATGCGCGCGAACGCACGTATGCGATTGATGGTCGCGGGTTGTTTGAAATGACCGAATGGCTGCGCCCGTATGAAACCTTCTGGCAGGAGAAATTGGATGTGCTTAAGCAGATGATCGAAAATGAAGGGGCAAATGACACTTCAATAGACGAAAACGGGGGATAACGTCATCCCCCGATTCTTTTTAACCCATACGTCCAGTGGCAAAGAGGAGCGCCAGTCCTAGCACAGTCACATTGAGGAAGAGGAATATCGACAGCACCATCCGTTCCATCGCCGTCATGCCCAAGAAACCACGACCACCGGCACGCGGCGCTGCTTCCCCAATGACATTACCCTCGAAATCAAAGTCGTCTATAAAACCTTCTTCATCATCAAGGTCAAATTCCTCTGCACCACCATCTTCCGCAGTTCTGCGAAGATCATCAAGCATATCCACTTACCTCCCTATCAATCATTGGCTTATGAATTGATTGTAGCACAAACGGTATCTAGCGCTTGTTGGAAATCCGAAACGCTATCAACTCACGCGCAGCCAAACACCATTTACCAATCGGAATACCGCTTGTTCTTCACGCACAACTTCATCCCGTCCGACACGCACTGCCGCCCGTAATTGGGGCACACCCTGCGGCGACAGTTCAGATGTCACAACCGTGACAACGCGCTGTTCACGCACCGCATTCGCGCTTAATCGGGCATAGGCATTGTTAAGTGCAGAAGAATCGTTCGTATCATACAGGCGTAGCACAGCTTGTTCATCTCGACGCGCAATGAGTTCATCTTCGGTTGCGAGACGCCATGTTAAAAAGTCGCGCCAATCCAGATTAGCCTGATCTATGGTCAATGTGCCCGTCACCAATAGCAAAACACTCATATCCGTATCGGGCTGCATGACCTGAACGAGTCGTCCAACAGCGGGCAAGCCATAATTCTGCGCCAGACTCTCCACAAGAAACGAATTGGTATTGATGAGCACAAATCGTCCCACCAGCCACGAGACCACCGCCGAACGCAAATAATAGGCATCGGCAGGATACTGTGGACTCATATACCCGGACGAAAACCCCACCATGCGTTCTGCGAGTAAGGTCGCAACTTCAATCTGCATCGTTAAGTCAAAGGGCATATCAGTACGCGCGCGTCCGACAAAGGGCGATGGCACGACGAGATTCCAGGGGTTGCTCTCTGTCCACGCGGTAGATAAACCGACCTCTGGCACAATATCAACCGTAATCGTCGGGAAACCGTCACAGACCATTACCGCGCACCCGGTTTCGACCCAATCTTCGAGACGCAGCCCCATTTCAACAGCTAAGGGGTCGTCAACATGACGATACCGAATCGTCACCCCATTCCCTTGATAGGTTCGTAAATCACCCCACAGTGTGTAATCGGGCGCAACATGCCGCCAACCCACTTCTTCAAAACGCCAATAGAACCAGACCTGTGTATAGGGCACGCCATCAATAATTTCCTCGACCAGCACCCGCGCCCGCACATTATCAACACTGAGATTTACAATTCGCCCGGTTAGGCGCACATCTTGCTCAATTTTCATACGTTGATAGTCGCTAAAAATCATCCGCTGCTGGTTCACCCAATCGGGATTGCCTTCGTGTTGCAATGCCAGAAACGCCGCCTCGTCCCCAATCCGCAGCGCCGCGACTTCCGCCTCTACGGTATCGCGTAGATTAATAGTGCCAAAATCGCCACCACGCCAATAATGACCAGCACAAACCGCAGGCGCGCCCGGCGGCGTGCCCGTTTCGTTTCGGGGTCTTCACCTGCGCTTGTATGCCGCATTTTTTCCGATGCGACTTCCCAATCCAGTTGGATGCCCATGCGCCAACCTTTACCTATACCTAATCATCAGGAATTGTTCCCCGATAGCGACAGTCATTCGCCCAACGCAATATCACCCGCGATGACGCGCTGCTGTGCCCCATCGTTCAGACGAATAAGCAGCGCCCCCTGTGCATCAACACTCTCTGCGATGCCAATAATGACATCGGGTTCAGCCTGCACTGTCACGCGCTGTCCTATCGTCGTCAAGCGAGACTTCCACACATTGAATAGCTGATAGGTGCCCAAACGCGCCGCCCAATAATCCACACGCTCTAGTAAATACGCCAGTAAATCTATCCGATCAACGGGCTGCCCCAGCGCAAACTGCATACTTGTAGCTGTATTCTCTAGTGGTGTCCCCGCAAAATCAACACTCACATTCACACCCATGCCCAGAACAACACCCAACAATGTATGCCCATCCCACACGGCTTCTGGCAGCACACCACACACTTTTAATCCCGCGATTTGCACATCATTAGGCCATTTGATACCAACCTGGGTCAATCCCACCTGCTCACATAAGTCAGCAATGGCGACCGCTCCCAACATCGGCACACGG
>CAZTLI010000311.1:0-6520 GCA_964614375.1 uncultured Anaerolineaceae bacterium | reverse complement strand
CTGGACGCCACCATGTCGGCATTGAAATCAAAGTCCTATTCTGGTGTCATCATCAGCAGCAGCCACACCGACATCATCAATCGGCTGCATGGTCGCGGCTTGACGGACATCTTCCGGCGTTTGCCAAAGGTCACGGTCTGGCCTATTGATACCGAAGCACTGGCAGAAATCGCCAGCTAATTAAAACGCACGAAAGGATGTCCAGTTTCAACAGCTGCTGTGATGACAGACAAGGGTGCTCTGAGCACTGCTTAGGATGTCCCATCTGCCGTCAACGGTCTATTTGCGCGCCAGCATTCGCTTCGCCAGGCGCAGGCGATACTGGTCATAACGTTCACTTTCGTCCAGCACCATCTGGATATAGGCACGTTCGGCTTCAAGGCGTGGGATGAGCACATGCTCCAGCGCGTTGAGGCGGCGTGATGTTTGCTGAATCTCGCGCACCAATCGCGTCAGCCGCAGTTCACTCTCCGCCAGTTGGAGTATGGTCTCGATTTCGGTCTCAAATGCGGCGGCTGCTTCGTCAATCGTTGTGGATGTGCCCGTAATAGAATAACCCCGCCCCAGCACCGAACGCGACACCTGCTTCTGTTCGATATGGGGCACTTCGACGCCCATGATATTGACGGTTTCGACCTCAAGCGGGAATTCCGCGCGGGCTGCCATCGCCGCAGAACGAATTGCTTCTGTACCTGCAAGCGCTTCGGCCCGGGCAAGCGCATGACGGGCGATGTCTGCCGCTTTTTGCAAGGCTTCCGCATCTTGCATCACATCATCCGCCACACGGAAAAGCTCTTTCATGAGCGCCGCGCGCTTCTGTTCCAGGAGTTCACGACCCTGCCGCGCGAGTGCAATTTGCGCCTTATGCGCGAGGAGTTCGGTACGGGTGGCAGACGATGATTGATTCATAGTTTCTCTTATGCTGGCTGATGATATTGCTCGATAAAACGATGTGGGATGCGTTTGAGGCGTTCGACAGGCATTAACGACAGCAGCTCCCATGCCATATTAAGCGTTGTGCTGATGTCTCGATCCGCCGTTTGCTGCCCGATAAACTGTTCTTCAAACCGCTGCGCGAAATCCAGCACCCGACTGTCTTCCTTCGAGAGCGCCGCCTCACCAATAATCGACACCAGACGGCGCAGGTCACACCCTTCGGCATACAGCGCGTAAAGCTGGTCGGCGATAGCGCGGTGGTCGGCGCGGGTACGTTCATCGCCTATACCCGCGTTCATCAAGCGCGACAGCGACGGCAGCACATCCACCGGTGGATAAATCCCTTTTCGATGCAAATCACGGCTGAGCACAATCTGCCCCTCGGTGATATAGCCTGTCAGGTCGGGGATGGGATGGGTAATATCATCGTTCGGCATAGTCAGCATGACCAGTTGTGTCACCGAGCCGGGATTGCCACGTATGCGTCCCGCTCGTTCATAGATGCTCGCGAGGTCGGAATACATATAACCGGGATAGCCACGTCGCCCCGGAACTTCTTCGCGCGCGGCTGAAATCTCGCGCAGGGCTTCGCAGTAATTGGTCATATCGGTCAGAATCACCAGCACATGGCGATGATGGGTATAGGCCAGATACTCGGCGGCGGTCAGAGCAGTACGCGGCGTCAGCAGGCGCTCAATCGTCGGGTCATCGGCTTGATTGAGAAACAATACCGTGCGATCCATCGCGCCGCTAGACTGGAACTGTTCCACGAAATAAGCCGTCTCGCGATGGGGAATGCCAATCGCCGCGAAGACCACGGCGAAGTCGCTGGTGTCCTCATCGCCAATCACACGCGACTGGGCCGCAATTTGCGCGACGAGTTCATTCCCCGGCAAACCCGCGCCAGAGAAAATCGGTAGTTTTTGCCCGCGTGTGAGCGCGTTCAGGCCATCAATGGCGCTAATGCCCGTCTGGATGAATTCACTGGGATGGGTGCGGACGGCGGGATTAATCGCCTGTCCATTGATGTCGAGTACGGCGTCGGGAATGATGGGCGGGCCGCCATCTATCGGTTTGCCCATACCGTTGAACATCCGCCCCAGCATCGACAGCGACAATTCCAACCGCGCCACATCGCCCGTGAAGCGGATGCGTGTGCGATTCAGGTCGAGACCGGATGTGCCGACAAAGACCTGTACCATACAGAGATTGCTATCCACTTCCAGAACCTTGCCCAGACGCACCTCATTATCAGGGCTGGTGATTTCGACCACCTCATCATAGGCGATGTCGGCGATGCGTTCGATAAACAGCAGCGGGCCTTTAATCTGCGTCAGCGTGCGATATTCTTTGGTCGCCAGTCCGCGTTTTGTGTCCAGCATAAGCGTTCCTCTCAGGTCAAAGTCATTTGTATGCGGCTCATCATCGCCTGGATTTTCTCTGGCGCATCGTCCACCGGGAATTCCTTCATGCGGGCAATTTCGTTCACAATAGGCAGGCCGGTGATGTCTTCCAGCCGAACGCCGCTTTCCAGCGATGCCCGTGCCCAGTCGTAGAAGTCCATAATCGCTTTGAGCATCCAGTAGGCTTTGTCGATAGGACAGAAACGGTCTATGGGGTCATAGGCAAACTGCTGCAAATAATCCTGACGCAGGATGCGGGCGGCAAATAACACCAGTCGCTCATTCTTCGAGAGCGCATCGGGGCCGACAAGCTGCACAATTTGATTTAGTTCGACTTCATGTTGCAACAGCGCCATCGCCTCGCGTGTGAGATTGCGCCAGTCAGCAGCGACGTGCTGTCCGAACCAGTTGTGGAAATTATAGAGTGAATAACTGCTCGTCCAGTTGATTGCCGGGAAATGGCGACGGCGCGACAGGTCATAATCCAATCCCCAGAAGACGCCGACCACGCGCATCGAATTCTGTGTGATGGGTTCAGACAGGTCGCCACCGGGTGGGGATACCGCGCCCACCACCGAGACTGAGCCGGTACGGTCTGATGACGTGCTAGCGCCCAGACAAATCGTGCGCCCGGAACGTTCATAGAATTCCGCCAGCCGTGAGGCCAGATACGCCGGGTAGCCCTCTTCACCGGGCATCTCCTCCAACCGCCCCGAAATCTCGCGCAGCGCCTCGCCCCAGCGAGAGGTTGAATCTGCCAGCATGAGCACGTCATAACCCATATCGCGGTAATACTCAGCGATGGTGATTCCGGTGTAGATGCTGGCTTCGCGCGCGGCGACAGGCATGTTGGATGTGTTGGCAATCAGCACTGTGCGTCCCATCAACGGCCCACCCGTGCGTGGGTCTTCCAGTGCGGGGAATTCTTCCAGCACTTCGGTCATTTCGTTACCACGTTCGCCACAACCCACATAAACCACCACATCGACGTTCGCCCAGCGTGCCAGCGACTGCTGCAAAATCGTTTTGCCCGTCCCGAAGCCGCCCGGAATAATCGCCGAACCGCCTTTTGCCACGCTAAAGAAGGTATCAATGACGCGCGTGCCCGTGATGAGAGGTTCATCGGGTTCGAGGCGTCGTCGTATCGGTCTTGGACGGCGGATAGGCCAGCGTTGGGTAAGTGTAATTTCGTGATTGGGGTGTGCGCCGTTGTTGGTCTCCACGACTGCCACCATCTCATCAACGGTGAAACTACCTTCGCGAATTTCGGCAATACGTCCGCAGATGTCGGGTGGCGTCATGATGCGATGTTCGATAGTCGCTGATTCCGGCACAACACCAAGAATATCACCGGGACTCACCCGCTGCCCTACCTTAACATAGGGTGTAAACGTCCAGTGAAAATCGTCTTTGAGGGCGGGGGCTGTCACGCCGCGTTCGATAAAATTGCCCGTCACCGTAATCAAATCCGCCAGAGGTCGCTGCAAGCCGTCATAGACACGCCCTAGCAAACCCGGCCCCAGTTCCGCAACCAGCGGCAGCCCGGTATTGCGAACGGGTTCACCGATGCGGACGCCTGATGTATCTTCATAGACCTGAATGGTTGTGAATTCATCGACCAGCCGAATCACTTCGCCAATGAGGTTCAATTCTCCGACCAGCACCACATCATAGAGGCGCACATCGGTCAATCCAATCGCCTCCACAACTGGCCCCGCAATACGGGTGATGCGTCCACCGCGACCATTGTCTGTCATGAAGCTGCCTCCGTGTCTGTGCCTTTGAATGTAATGCGGAAACCAATGGCATAGCGAATCATCTCGGCAATCCGGTGCTGCCGCGACGCCGCCGACCCCAACGTTTCCCCGCCGGGAATAGCGAGATAGGCGAGGTTACTGCTGTTGAGTCGTTCGATAAATGCCGTGTCTAACCGCGATAGGTAGCCATCGTCCAGCGCCAGCAGACCCGCCTCACCCGCATCCAACCAACCGCCGATTAATTCCTGCGCGCTTTCGGCATCTTCAACGCCATAGGCATCCACGCCCGCCAGTTGAAACCCGGCAGCCAGTGCAGGGCGGGTGACAATCAGGAGGCGGCTCATGCGACAAACTCCAATTCTTGCTGAATCGCCCGCGAATCCAGCCGCAGGTTAATCGCCTGTGCAATCCAGCGAATATTATTGACTTCGCTAATCTTCAGCGCGATATACGCCAACGGCACGCCCATGCCCAGGGGGTCTTTGTACACCAGCGCCGCCGACCAGCGCAGATGCCAGTGTTTAAGCGGTTTTTCGATATCACTGAGGCGTTTGGATTGTTGATAGGACTCCAACCCGGTTCGCAGCGCCACGCCATATCCCGCTTCTGGCAAAAGTGCGATGGCATCGGCAACGGTGTCCTGACTGGCAGCGCGAACGAGCGCATCTAGCGATAAACTGCCCGGTTCGACAAACAGGTCATGCAGGTCATCGCTGTGTACCCATCTGTTGAGCAGTTGGCGTTCTTCCGGTGCATGGGCAAAGCGCAGCGCCGTCAATACGTTCATCATATCCGCTTGTATGTTCAGCGCCGTGTTCAGTGTCTCATCGCGTGATTGCGCTCGTGCTTCGGCAAAATACCACCGATCCAACGCCAGTTCCATCTGTGCGGTAGACGCGCCGGGTTGTTTTGCCCGCAAATCGAGCAAAGGACGCGCAATGGGCAAACGCATACTTGCCAGTAAATCAATCGCCGCGCGCGGTTCAGCGGTACGTATTAATTCACTGAGGGTTGCTTCGGTCAATTCACCAATGGGAATGAGCGTCATCTGAATGTCGTCGGGCGACGAGTCGCTGGCTAATCCGCGCAGCATCGTCTTGAGGTTGTGGACATCAAAACGACGCAGCATGATTGCCAGCATATCGTGTTCGCGCCCGCTATAAAAACGCCGGATGCTGCCAAGACGCGCAATGACATCAAGGCGCAGGGCTTCGGCGATGATATTCATACCGCTGATATAAACAATCGCCGCCTCGACAGCCGGACGATAGACCGTTTTCGTGAGCGCATTAATCAAGTCATCAAGGCTTCGCAGCGTGGCGAATATTTCCACGTCATTGCGTTGGAGCAGTTGTGACTTCAGCGCACGCAAGCGCGCATTACCATAGTCATACCCCGTCATGATGGCCTTTCACGTTCGCCGATAATGCCGCTTCAAACTGTCCGGCGAAATATTGTCGCAAATATTGCAACGCGCGTTCCAGACGCCCTTCCAATGTGTTATAAATCACCACCCGCCCATCTGCACTGCGCGCAATGATCCCGCCCTGACAAGTGAGGTCAGCGCTCAGGGTCACTTCAAGCGCCATCTCGCGCAGAATACGCTCGATCAACACGCGGTCCCGCGGGTCGGCGGCAAGCTGTGGTCGTTCCGTGTCGGCAAGCGATGTACTCAGTTGGCGCAAGGCTTCTTCAATGAGCAGGCGCAGGACATCCGGGTACAGCGGGTCGGCGCGCAGGCCAGCCAGATGGGAGCGAGTCACTTCTAGCGCGTCATCAACCAGCGTCTCGCGCACCGTGCCGACAATTTGCAGCGCCTCAATGCGTGCTTGTTGGATGATGCGGACACGCTCTTTTGTGGCTTGCGACACCACCCGACCATGAGCGTCTTGCCGTATACGCTCGGCTTTCAGGTGGGCTTCCGCGAGGATGGCATCGGCGTGAGCCTGTGCCTGTGTTTCAATGTCAAGCACCTGCGAATCGCCCGCAGCGTGAATGGCGTCGAGGATGGCCTGCAAGCTCATTTCAGCCTCCACCGCCTGCGAATAGAATCATCGCCGCAACCGCAAAGCCGAGAATAACCGTTGTTTCAGGGATGGCAATCAGCAGGATAATCGCCCCCAATAATTCGGGTTTTTCGGCAAGGGCACCAGCGCCCGCCGCACCAATACGCGATTGGGCATACCCTGTCGCAATGGCTGCCAGTCCGACTGCCAGTGCTGCGCCAATAGCTGCTAATCCGGGATCCATGTAAGACTCCTTTCGTCGAGGGTGTGCCCTTTTACCGCTGAGACTTCAGGCGGTTGGTAAATGGTTCATAGGGCCGCCCACCACCTTCATAGAATTTACGGAAAAATTCCACATAATGTAGACGCAAACTATGTATCGTCGGGCTGAACGCGCCCAACACCAGATTTAAAGCAT
>CAZTLI010000310.1:0-6541 GCA_964614375.1 uncultured Anaerolineaceae bacterium | reverse complement strand
AAAATCTCACTCATCAAATACGCTTTTCGCCACTTGTGACGTGCAAAATAGTATCCAATTCCTTGGATACCAAATTGGTTTTGCAATTCATTGACAATGCGTGTATCCATCATCGTTTTGCTATATGCCCCACTGGACAACTGAACTCAATAACAACAACATATTAGGATAGGCGGTTCAGCATATCTAGTCTGAAGAATATCTGTCCTACGTGGGCATTGCCAGCGACCTGTTTTCCGGCTATTGTGTACGCTTGTAACACACCGCTACAGCAGAGGAAAACATCATGCAATCGACGTATGATCACGCCACCAGCAACCGGCTCATGAGCACAATGTTCGTGACGCAGAGCCTATTTTCGGCGTCACAAATCGCCATTTTCACCCTGCTGGCGATTGTCGCCACCCGACTCAGCGGAACAGAAAGCGCCGCCGGGCTGCCATCGTCTACACTCACATTTTCACAGGCCGTTGCCGCGTATCCTGTTGGATTGCTGATGGGACGGTTTGGGCGTCGTGTGGGACTCACGCTCGGTTATAGTTCGGGGATGATCGGGGCGTTCATGGGCATGCTGGCGATCACAGCACAATCGTTCCCGCTGCTGCTCATTAGCGCGATATGTATCGGCGCGGGTCGTGCCGGGTCTGACCAGAGCCGATTCGCCGCCGGAGAGATTTATCCCGAAGAGAAACGTGCGCGGATGATTGGGCGTATCGTCTTCGCCGGGACAATCGGCGCAATTGGTGGCCCCGCACTGGTCGCACCGAGTCAAACACTGGTCGCCCAACTTGGCCTCGACCCACAAACTGGCCCGTGGGCGATTGGTCTGCTATTCTACGGTATCGCCGCTACAATTACATTTTTCCTGCTGCGACCAGACCCGATGACTGTCGCGCGGGCGATTGCCGATGGGGAAGCCAAAGCCAAAAATGAACTGCCGGACATCCCCACACGCCCATTGCGTGAACTGCTGCGTTTACCCAACGTTCAGCTCGGCATTCTGGCGATGCTCATCAGCCAGACGGTGATGGTCGTCTTAATGGTGATGACGCCCCTGCACATGGATCATCTGCATCATGACAGCGGCGCAATTTCATTTGTGATTTCCGCCCATACACTCGGCATGTTCGGCCTATCGGCATTGACAGGTTATCTGATTGACCGCTTCGGGCGCAAAACGATGCTCATCACCGGCGCAGCTATCCTCATCTCATCGGCTGTGCTTGCCCCCCTATCGGATAATCAATTCGTGCTGGCTGTCGCGCTGTTTTTGCTCGGACTGGGCTGGAACTTTGGTTATGTCGCCGGGTCGTCCCTACTATCAGA
Source organism: uncultured Anaerolineaceae bacterium (assembly GCA_964614375.1). GTDB lineage: Bacteria > Chloroflexota > Anaerolineae > Aggregatilineales > Phototrophicaceae > CAZTLI01. Next base: position 5,215 of record CAZTLI010000310.1, on the reverse strand, counting down.
GACGCTTCGCGGCGCGGAACGTGGACGAGTACAGGGGGTGAATGATATGCTCGTTGCGGGTTGTGCGGCGCTGGGCAGCCTCAGCGCGGGGCCATTATTCGCGACGGGTGGCTATGTGGCTGTGAGCGTGATGGGATTGCTGTTGACGGTGGTTCTGGTGGGGATCATATTGCGGCTGTCCCCAATCGCACTGAGAACAGCCGACGCTGCTTGATTTGTGCGTTAATTCGATTGCACCAATCGCAAATGTTGTGGACTGACTTTAGCGACACGCTCAAGCCTACTCCTGTGTCCGTTTTGAATTGACCAGATGGACAGGCCGAAAGCGCATAGACGACCACACATCATCTATCGAAATCAACCGGATGCCCGTTAATCCTGCCTGGTTCAGGATGTCCCAACCCTCATCACGCGATAAGTCCGTCCCGACCTTCGCGCTTTTCTTGGGATACGAAATCCACAGCAGCGCATCTTCGTCCAGTGTATCCAATATAGCAGGCACATTGCGATCTAAATCGGCCTGATTCTTTGCAAACAATTGTACAGCATTCACATTGCCATCAAGCGCTTCCGTGATTTGCACACCCGCAGGCACGTCCTCAAGTTGACCGAGATAGCCTTCTGGCGCATGCAACACCGCGAGGCGTGTATCCGGCTTAAGTTGCAATTTCTTCGCCAGTGACATAGCCATGATTCATCCTTTCGGTTGTTCAACCAGAATGAGACTGTTGCCTTCGGAATCGCGGATCGTGGCATATGTACCCCAGGGCTGTTTATCTGGCTCTTGCAGGAATTCAACGCGCTTCGCTTTCAGGTCTTTGTACAGCGCGTCCATATCGGACACATTGAAGGTCAGCGCCTGTGACTTGCCGACGACTTGCTGATAGTGTTCCCAATTTTCATCGGGCAGGTAGAGAACGACCTCTGTTTTCGCGCCTTTTGGCGCAACCGCTACCCAGCGCGCTTCTGAACCGGGAAACAAGGGCGCATCTGTTCGCAGCTCAAAGCCAAGCACATCGGTATAAAAGGCTTTGGCGCGGTCTTGATTACTGACAAATAGGGAAATTGTGCCGACATAATCAATCATCATGTTCTCCTGTCGATAGACTCCGTTCGATAGCCACTTGCAGCCGTTTAGCCAGCATTCTGCGCCAACCACTGCCCAGCAGCACACTCAGCCCAACACCCACGATTCCCTCAAACCCGGTGTGTGCCAGTCGCAGCCGCGTACCTTCTGCAATAGGCGTCAGCGTCCATGTAACGGTTGTGGGTTGTTTCATCGGCCCACCCTGCCACGTATACACCAGTCGATTGGGCTTATCCACAACGGTCACTTCGCAGCGCACAATGCCATCGAAACCCGGCGCCGGCGCGGTACGAAATGTAAAACGATGCCCGACATAGGGCTGAAAGTCGTTTTCCATCAACCACTCATTTAATGCTGCGGGGTCGGTCAATGCTGCCCACATGACATCCGGCGAGTAGGGATAGTCTTCCTCGATGACGACATCACGCCTGACCATCATCAGCCTTTCTATCGAGATAGCGACGAAGCGCGGCAACTTTGCGCGTCCAGAAGCGCTCATAATGGCGCACCCACCGTTCAACATCTTGCAGCGCATCCGGCTCCAGATGATAGACATTTTGCCTGCCCTGCTTCTCCATCGAGACCAAACCCACTTCCAGCAATATTGCCAGATGTTGTGAAATCGCGGGACGGCTGATGGCGAACGAGGAAGCAATCTTGGCGACGGTCAAATCTTTCTCGCTGAGATGATCGAGGATTTCACGCCGCACGGGATGAGCAATCGCGGTAAAGACATCATTACTGGCATCGTGGGACGTTTTGGCTGGCATCGCGCACACCATTGGAACAAAAGCACATAGCCATTATAGGTAAGTTATAGCTTACCAGTCAATCTCTTCTCATTTTTTATTAATCTTTAGACGGATTGTTTCCCACGTTGTCACGATTTGGGTTTTGGGCAATAATAACCGCCATGACAAAACCGGACGTGACGATTTACACAGATGGCGGCAGCAAACCCAATCCCGGCCCCGGTGGGTGGGGTGTATTGCTCAAATATGGTAGTGTCGAAAAGGAACTCAGCGGCGGTGACGCGCACACAACCAATAACCAGATGGAACTGACTGCCGCGATTATGGCGCTAGAAGCGCTCAAAAAACCATGTAATGTGACACTCTATACCGATAGTGTCTATCTGAAAACGGGTATCACAAAGTGGTTGCCGGATTGGGTCAAGCGAGATTGGCGCACAGCCAACAAGAAACCCGTAAAAAATCAGGAACTCTGGCAGCGCCTCTATGAAGCGGTACAACCTCACGACATTACCTGGAAATGGGTCAAAGGTCACGCCAACAACGAATTCAATAACCGGGTGGATAAACTCGCGACAGCCGCCCGAAAACAATTCGAGAGCTAATTGAACGTTTAAACTTGTAGGGGCGACCCGGTGTGGTCGCCCAATCAGGAAACGGAGCACCATCCTATGCCGCGCTATGCCAACCGTGTCGCATCATTCGGCACAACGATCTTCACCGAAATCAACACACTGGCAGAACAACACAATGCCATCAATCTCGGTCAGGGTAAACCCGACTTTGACGGCCCGGTTGAAATCGTCGAAGCGGCAGTTCGGGCGCTGCAAGGCGGCGAAGCCAACCAGTACGCGCCGGGTCCGGGGATTTTGGCGCTGCGGCAAGCTGTCGCCATGCACGCCGACCGTTTTTATAATCTCAGCGTCGAAGCGAATGGCGGCGTCATTATCACATCCGGCGCGACAGAAGGTATATTTTCATCCATCATGGGATTGGTTGATAAAGGTGATGAAGTCATCGTTATTGAACCGTTCTTCGATAGCTATGTCCCCGGAATCGAGATGGGCGGCGCAAAACCCGTCTACGTCCCGCTGCATCCACCGGACTGGACATTTGACCCCGACGAGATGCGGGCGGCATTCAACGACAATACCCGCGCCATCGTGCTCAATACACCGCATAATCCCACAGGCCGCGTGTTTACGCATGAGGAATTGACCTGCATCGCCGATCTGTGTAAAGCATTCGATGTGATTGCCATTTCCGATGAAGTCTATGAGCACCTGGTGTTTGAAGGCGCGCGCCACATCCCCATCGCCACCTTGCCAGATATGTTTGAACGGACAGTGACGATTGGCAGCGCGGGCAAAACCTTCGGCATGACGGGTTGGAAAGTGGGTTGGGTCTATGGCCCACCGGAACTGATAACCGGTGTCTGGCGCGCCCATCAATTTGTCACCTTTGCGACCAATCATCCGGCACAGGTCGCCGTCGCCCATGCTTTTGGCTTATCGTCTGCTTACTACGAGGACTATCAGGCAACCTACACCACCAAACGCGACCTGATGATGCACGCCCTGGACAGTGCTGGACTCAAAGCGCGAATTCCCAGCGGCACCTACTTCGTGATGGCAGATTTTTCGGACATTTTTGATGGCGATGATGTGGCATTCTCGAAATTTCTGGTGAGCGAAATCGGCGTCGCCTGCATCCCGCCAACCGCCTTCTACAGCCCGCCCCACCGTTATATCGCCAGCAAACAGGCGCGATTTGCCTTCTGTAAAGGGGATGATACGCTGCGCGCAGCCGGAGAGCGCCTGGCACAACTCAAAGGGTAAACGCATGGAAAAGAAATACGCCAGAGAAACCCTGCTCGAAAAATATCATGGTGTGCCACTTGACCAGTTGGTCGATGCTATGCACCACGACATCCGCAACCGCCTCAGCCTGATTTCTGGCTACGTGCAATTCATGCGTGAAGACTTGAGCGGCCCTTATCTCACCGAAGCGCAAAAACGAAAATTCATCGAAGACATCCTCACCTGTATCAAGGCTATCGACAACATCGCTGAGGCAGGTCTCGCTACAGAGAAGCGTAAACGCACCGAACAATCAACTGAATGACCCGGACACACCCGGTACGCTGGATTGTGATTATTGATATGAATCTTGCTTGTGGCGTAAGCCGACAGGGTGTTACACTATGATTCAGGCGAACCCATTCGTTAGCCTGCCGGAACTCATTTGTTCAACCCGATGACACAAACGGACTTCATTAGTTCACAAAGGTAAACTCCGTATGGTCGTAACAAGAAATGTATCCGATTCACTAGAGACACTGCCCACCGAACCACAAATCCACAACAATATTTTAGGGACAATGGGCAACACACCGCTGGTACGGCTTAATCGCGTTGGACGCGGCTTACGCTGCCAGTTGATAGCCAAAGTTGAATATTTTAATCCCGGTGGTTCAGTGAAAGACCGCATCGGGATCACCATCATAGAAGATGCAGAACGCAGCGGATTGTTGAAACCCGGCGGCACTGTTGTCGAAGCCACATCGGGCAATACGGGCGTTGGCCTCGCGATTGCAGCCGTGTTGAAGGGTTATAAAGCTATCTTCGTCATGCCCGATAAAATGTCGGAAGAAAAAATCCGTGTCCTGCGGGCCTATGGCGCAAAAGTCATCGTTACACCCACCAATGTTGAACCCGACGACCCGCGCAGTTATTACAAAGTCAGCGAACAAATCGTCAAAGACACCCCCAACAGCATTCTCGCCAACCAGTACCACAATCCGGTCAATCCACAAACGCACGTCGAAACTACTGGCCCCGAAATCTGGCAGCAGACAGCAGGCACAGTCGATGTGTTTGTGTGTGGCATGGGCACAGGGGGCACGATTACAGGCGTCGGACGTTATCTGAAATCGGTCAATCCTAAAATACAGATCGTCGGCGTTGACCCCATCGGCTCGATTCTGCACGACTATTTTTATACGGGCAAAATGGTCGAGGCCGAATCGTATAAAACGGAGGGTATTGGCGAGGACTTCATCCCATCGAATTATGATTTTGATGTGATAGATGACATGGTGCGTGTGAGTGACAAGGAATCGTTGTTGATGGCGCGCCGGTTGGTGCGCGAAGAAGGTATTTTCGCGGGCGGGTCATCGGGATCGGCAGTTGCGGGCGCGATACGGTACTGCTCCGAACGCGATTTAGGGCCAGATAAGCGTGTCGTCATATTGCTGCCCGACAGCGGCTCTCGCTATCTCAGCAAAGTCTTTGATGACAACTGGATGCGCGAGAATCGTTTTCTCGAAAGCGAATGGGAAGATATGCGTGTCGCCACTGTGCTTGACCGCAAAACC
>CAZTLI010000309.1:0-6602 GCA_964614375.1 uncultured Anaerolineaceae bacterium | reverse complement strand
GATTTGGTGCTTAACGCCGCACTCTTTAAGGAATTCCTAAAGCAGGTCTTCATCATCTGGTCGATGGACAAGGGTTTCGTCTGTCTCATCGTCAATGACATCTGTTTGGAGTGTCTCGGGTGTCAATGAAGTGGAAAGGTCATCGTTTTCGTCTACATCAGAGACTTCTAGCGATTGTTTGGTGACCGGGATTTCGGCGATGAGCATATTTTTGTCGCGATCACGTTGTTGTAATGCCACCTCTACGTTGTCTTTATCTATAGCGACGTACTTAGAAATGACCGCCATGATTTCTTCCTTCATCTGCCGCAAGCGTTCGGGTGGAAGGTTGATGCGATCATGGACAAGGACAAATTGCAATCGCTCTTTGGCGGTACTACTGCTGCCTTTCGATCCTCGACCTAACATTCGGTCAAAAAAACCAGCCATGAGGTTCTACCCTTAATTTATCCATTACCACCAAACAATCTGGCGATACGCTGAAAAAAACCGCCAGATGAAGCAGGTTGTGTAAGCGGGATGCGTTCGCCCATAATGCGACGGGCAATATCCATAAATGCAGCGCCTGCCCGCGAATTTTCGTTCATAGTGATAGGCACGCCGCTGTTTGACGCGGTGATGACGGCTTCGTCTTCGGGTACAATCCCAATGATTTTGATCGCTAGAATATCCGTCACGTCATCAGCCGAGAGCATTTCGCCTTTCCGCACCATCTCTGTTTTGAGGCGGTTCAGAATTAATTGTCCTGGCCCTTTATTTTCCGCTTCGAGGAGACCAATGATACGGTCTGCATCGCGCACGGCAGATACTTCCGGGTTGGTGACAATCAGGACTTCATCGGCTGGTGCGATGGCATTACGGTAACCCCGCTCGATACCCGCTGGCGAGTCAATCAAGATAAAGTCAAATTCTTGACGCAATTTATTGGTGATTTGGATCATATCCGCTGGACTAATGGCGGTTTTATCGCGCGTTTGTGCCGCTGGGATAAGATAGAGTTCGGGCAGCATTTTGTGTTTAATCATCGCCTGTCGCAGGCGGCACTTGCCTTCGACAACATCTACCAAATCATAGACAATGCGATTTTCCAGCCCCATGACCACATCCAGGTTGCGTAGGCCAATATCGGCATCAATGACGACTACTTTTCGATTCAGGCGTGCCAGGGCAACACCAAGATTTGCCGTTGTTGTTGTTTTACCCACGCCCCCTTTACCGGACGTGATAGTAATGACTCGTGCCGCCATAACTCGGCATCCTTTCCTGTTGAGTTAACGCCACGCTTCCACCACGAGTTGGTGGTTGCGGATGAATGCAACTTCCGGCTGCGCCTGATGATTTTTGTCGTCGGGTGATGTTGCAATATAGCCTGCGATTCGCAATTGTCCCGGTGCCATATCAAGCGCGCAGATGATGGCTGATTCGTCGCCCTCTGCGCCGGCGTGAACCCGTCCCCGTAAGCGTCCCCAGACGATAATATCGCCTGTAGCAACAATTTCTGCACCGGGATTCACATCCCCATAGACCACAACGTGTCCGTGACTATGAATCGTGCGTCCAGACCTTAAGGTGCGACGTACCAATTTCCCTATTGTCCCCTCTTCTTCCGGGTCAAAAGGGACATCTTCCGGTCCACCATCGCGTGCCGATTCGTATTCGGTGTCGCGCCCTGCAATCATGTTGCCGGATGTTGTGCGTATATCCAATGCTTCGGCTGAATCTAATGTCGTTCGACTTGCGCTCAGCACCACATTAAGGGTTAGGTTCCGTCGTTCGAGCAGGGCTTTTAATGACAACATTTCCGACTTGGTGACAGGGCGTTCCCCGAAATCTGCGGTAACAAACGCGCCCGCGAAAAAACTAATTCGCTCGTCAATGCGCGCTGCCAGTTCCACTGTAATGGTATTCCACTCCTCAATTGGATTGATGTGAACCAGCAAACCATCTTTGATGCCTTTGATGGCTATGATGTGATCATCCATCCGGTTGTATCCATATCCAGAACTATCGTGTCATGAAAGGTCAACACGATTAATAGACAATTATAACTATAACGTTTTTTTTAATCGGCGCTATAGGCTGCTACTAAGCTGCCAGAGCAGCGCGAGTGGTAATAACATATACACCGCTGATGTAACCCACCGAACGATGTGCCCCTGGGCATGGACAGATTTTTCGATCCACTGACCAAATGTATAGGCCGCATACGTCATCCAAATGACCTGAATCATCAATAATGGTAGGAGTAATACGGCACGGTCACCCCCGATATAAATGAGACCGAACACCACATAGGCTGCGTATGCAATCATGGAGACTGTCCCCAACGGTGGATACCATCGGGACAGGCGGACTAATCCAATGATGCCTAGTATCACACCCCAGATAGTGAACTGGTCAATCACAAGGGCGAGAATTTCGATCCACCTATCGGGATCACGCCATAAATCCAAAATCAACAGCGGCGCCGCGGGATTTAGAAAATTAGCCCCGATGCTCATGATACCGAAGCCAATAATGCCGAGCAAAATCACCCAATAGATGAGATACATTCTCGCATGTGAGACCAGTAACGTAATAATGATGGCCGGGCCGAGCAATGTAAATAGCGGGTCATTCAAGACGCCGACACAGAATAACAATAACATGCCAAAGGTATAACGGCGTGTTGGGGGTTCGGGTTGGCGCTCTTCTGGACGGGGATTACTCCGCAGCAGTATATCGCCAATCAAATAAAGCAGCCACGCTGTAAGTAAACTGGTCAATCGCAGACTTCTGGGTGTGCCGACCTGACTCCAGAACAATACCACGAAAATCACCACACCCGCCGCGAATGCAATATCAATACGCTTACTTGCCACGATGACAACGGCAGTGAAAATACTCGCTGCGATCAGCGCAATTACAATGGTCGCGGGACCCGCATCGCCGCCCCCAGTTTGCGACCAGAATGCTGGACTAAATGCAAGTGCCAATCCACCCGCGAAGGCCAATACTGCGCCGAGCCAGCGCATCGCGGCGGCGACGCCAACAATCACGAGTGCCAGTCCAGATGCCCGCACGATGGGGGTTTGACCAATGATGATGAACGCCGACCAGGCCACCAGACCACAGGTTAGGAGTGGTAACCAATCTTTTAGGAGGCGATCACGCTCTGTATCGAAAATCCACACAGATTATTCTCCACCTGTTGGCGGTGTGATGGTGCGGTCTGCTTCGCCGCGCTCGTTTCGTAAACGGAAATAGGCCTCCATCGTCTCCACAACAATCGGTAAGGCTACCTGAGAGCCTTCACCACCATTATAGACAAACGCGATAATGATAATTTCCGGGTCTTCATGGGGCGCATAAGCCAGAAACCACGCATGAGAAGGCCAGTTACCCGGCACACAGAGTCCGAGTGGTCGTGCAATATCATCACAATATTCCGCTGTGCCCGTTTTGCCGCCCACAGCCACATAGGGCAAATTCGCCGAATTTGCTGTACCACCTTCAATCGTGACCGCTGCGCGCATCCCCTCGCGCACAAGTTCAAGGCTAGGCGTGCTGATGAATGCCGGTGTATAGGGGCGCAAACTGGTTTGAAAGCGCAAAGGCTCACAAACACCGCCATTAAAGGCGTAATTTAATGGGATATGGACGCGATAGGGGCGCCTGTCTTCGGTAAATGGATCAGGGTCTATATCGACTGTTCCACGATAGTCTTCCGGGTTTCCACAACGTACCGGATTGTACCATTCACTATCTGGCTCACAGGTGCAGGCGAGGCTGTCGGGGCCTCTCATGATCATATCTTCAATCAACAGCAGCGTGAGTGTCCCGTCGGCTTCGGCATTTTCCAGATTCACCGTTCGCATGACATGCGGCTGGAACGGGAGCACCACTTGCCCTTCTGCATCAGTTAACTCACGTATGACGGTTGGTTGATAGAGCGTGCCACCATTAATCAACGCGGCAGTCGAAGCGAGAAGTTGCAGTGGTGTAACGGTGACATACCCTTGACCGAATGCTGCGTTATAGGTGTCTCCGGTAGACCACGATTCGCCATAAACACGCCGCTTCCAATCCGGGTCGGGCATTCGTCCGGGATTCTCAAATGGCAGCTCGACGCCCAATTCCGAGCCGATGCCAACGGCAGTCGCATATCGAAACAGGTCGGTGATACCCAGACCTCCGTTGCGTAAGGTTTGTGGCGACACCGCCGGGTTACCGCCGCCGATTTGATAGAAGTAAATGTCACAACTCCATGCGATACCTTGAATCATATTGACAAGATTGTGACCTCCCGGCAGCCAGCAGACAAACCGTTGGCGTGCGGCAGGGTCATTGGGGGCATAGCGATTTTCCAGAAATAACTCGCCGCCATCAAATAATTGTGTTTGTGGGGCGATGACATTCTCTTCGAGGACACCCGCCGCCGTAATCAGTTTCCAGACTGAACCGGGTGGATACAAGCTCTTTATGGCGCTGTTAACGAGTGGGCGCAGCGGGTCTTCAATGATGTCGAGATAATATTCAACGTCGATAGTGCGTGCGAACCGCGAATTGTCATAGCTGGGATAACTCACCATCGCGAGAATTTCGCCCGTTTGTGGGTTCATCGCAATGACCACACCTTGCTGCGTTTCGACGCGACCCGCGTTGGAATTGACCAGTGCAATCCGATTTCGCAGGGCATTGGTTGCCGCTTCCTGTAATTCAGTATCAATCGTTAAACGCACACTCAGACCGGGTGTAGGTGGAACTTCTTCTAATATGTTGATCGTTTCGCCTGCAACATCAATCTCGCGGCGGATGACACCGCGCACGCCTGCAAGTCGTGTCTCTAAAAATCGCTCTATGCCTTCCCAACCGATTCGGTCAAACGCCGGATTATAACCCTGTTCAATCAGTTCCTGGGCGTCTTCGGCTGGAATTGGCACTAAGTAGCCGATGATATGGGCGGTAAGGTCAGCGGTTGGATATTCGCGCACCGATATGACTTGTATCGCCACACCCGGCATGGTGATCAATTCTTCATTAATTTGCAGCATGACATGAAAGTCAATATCCTGCGCGACAATGACCGGGCGAAACGGGGCAATTCCCTGTCCCTCAAGCACGAGTTCTTCAATACTGCGAATATTGCTATTTGAAGCCCGTGCAATCGCTGCGGTTGGCGGGATACCTGTTAGCGCGGAGATACGATTGAAAATTTGCAATTCGGCGTCCGGGTCAGTCGGCAGCAGGGCCGGTGTGATAGTGACGTTATAGGCAGGTACATTTATCGCCAGGGACCGACCATAGCGGTCTATAATAATACCTCGCGGCGCGGCAATTGGGAGTTCATTAAACCGATTTTCGTCTGCCCGTGCTTGAAAATCGTCCTGCCGCACAATCTGGAATTCATAAAGCCGGATTGAAAAGATGAGGAATACGGCAAACATCACAGCTTGAAAGAACGTGAGCCGCCAACCTTGGAAAGGGAGGATGCGATTCTTGCTCTTCATAAAATGGGATTCACTCTCTGCTAACGAATACGATTTTCATAACGTCGCTGGATTCCCCGTATGAACCAGTAAATAGGCCAGAAGAAGATGAAATTATAAAACATCGTTGGGATAATGACATAACGAAATCCCTCGATGAAGTCAATGGAATAACCCGGTTGAACGCTGGGGATGCTGAGCACCAAAATAATCATTGTGACAAGCTGCTGCACGACGGTTGCTGCGAGGATGATGCCGCTAATCAGCACAAATCCTAAACCAAACACCTGCCGCGATAACACGTTGACCCCAAAGATAACCAATAACATGCCCAATGTGGATGTGCCGACGAAACTCACGGACAACAAATCTTTGCAGACGCCACCGATGAATGCCCACCATACACCGTCTTCAAGTTCCCCACGAATTGACCATGCCAAAACGAGCAGGAATACAAGGTCTGGCTGACCCTGTGCGATACGGATTTGGGGCATGATACTCGCTTGCAGGGCTGCTGCGAGTGCAAGAAGCGGTAAGCCGAAGTAAATAGACATACGCGGTTTACTTTTAGTTTTCGGTTTCGAAGACTGAGAAGTCTACCGGGCGGAAACTGGTGATGACAAGCACGATTTCAAGCGAATCGAAATTGATTAAACTGCGAACAACTGCTTCTTGATACAGTTCGGACTCGATACGGCGGGCACTGGTGACGACGCCAATAAGAATGTCTGGTGGTAAATTGCCGCCCAGCCCTGATGTGATCACAACATCATCTTCTTGTATGGTGGCGTCTAACGGGATAAAGGACATCAGCAATGTGCCCGCGGGCTGCCCGACGACACTGCCTTCCGCACGGGTGGTTTGCAGACGGGCGCTAATGAAGCTGTTTTCATCAACAATGAGCTGCACTCGTGCAATATCCGCGAAAACATTGATCACCCGCCCGACCAACCCTTGATCGGTAATCACTGCCATACCTACATCGACACCACTGCGTGTTCCGCGATTGATGACAATCGTTCGTGGGAAGCCGTTAAGGTCAATGTTGATAACATCAGCAGTGACAAATTCAAGGTCTTCGCGGGTATTGGTATAGCCTAAAATATCGGCAAGTCGCTGGTAATCTGCCCCAAT
>CAZTLI010000308.1:0-6628 GCA_964614375.1 uncultured Anaerolineaceae bacterium | reverse complement strand
AACGAAGAACAACTCGAAGCACAAAAAATGGTGCGTGACTTTTGCGCCAAAGAAGTGATTCCGACTATTAGCGAATGGGATCGCAAGCAAGCAATGAATCCGACCACGCTGCCCCGCATGGCGGAACTTGGCATTTTGGGTATCAATATTCCCGTGCGTTATGGTGGACAGGGTTTCGACTACATTACGCTAGGGCTGGTATGCGAGGAGCTAGAGCGTGCCGATACGACTTTGCGTGTGATCATGTCCGTTCACATGGGACTCAACAGCATGGCACTCTTGCAATGGGGCACAGAAGCGCAGAAACAGCAGTTCCTCACCCCGCAGGCGCGCGGCGATAAATATGCCGCGTTCTGCCTGACCGAACCCGGCGCGGGTAGTGATGTCGCCAGTATGAATGCAACAGCCATTCGTAAAGGCGATAAATATATTCTCAATGGCGAGAAAATGTGGATTAGTCTGGCGACCAAAGCGCATCACTTTCTCGTCGTCGCCAAACACGACCCCAACGCCAACCCTGGACATAAAGGCATGAGCGCATTCATCGTGACCAGCGACATGCCCGGCGTGACTACCGGTGACATTCACGGCAAATTGGGTGTTCGCGCTGGTTCGACGGGTTGGGTCGCGTTTCAGGATGTCGAAGTTCCGGTTGCGAATCGTCTCGGTGAAGAGGGCGAAGGCTTCAAAATCGCGATGTCGTGCCTCGATAACGGTCGTTATACCGTCGGTTCTGGCGCGACTGGTCTCATCCGCGCCTGCCTTGAGGACAGCGTGAAATATGCGCTCGAACGCAAAACCTTTGGACAGCCGATTGCTGAACATCAACTGGTCAAGCAAAAAATCGCCTATATGCGTCAATGGTACGAATCGGCGCGCTTGCACATGCTGCAAGTGGGTTGGCTGAAAAATACCGGACAGCGCAATACCCGCGAGACCAGTTTATTCAAGTGGTATGCCACCGACCACAGCGTGCAAGCCGCACTCGAAGCGGTGCAAGTGCATGGTGCGTATGGCTATAGTGACGAATATCCGGTTGAACGCTATCTGCGGAACAGCAAGGGCGCGGTCATTTACGAAGGCACGAGCGAAATCCACCAGTTGATGCAAGCTGACTATGAATTTGACTTCCGTCAGGATAAACCACTGCGCTGTGAACTTCCACCATATGATGCGGAATTCTGGCAGGCCGAGCCAGAAATGGCGTAAAAATCTCGCACTTCTGTATAATGAAGGGGAACGGTCATGTGACTATTTCCCTTTTTTATTTGTGTGAGGATAGATTATGGCCTCAATACCTCTACATCCAACAGGTGAGGTGATCGCCCGTGACATAGCCTATGCCGATTTCCTGACCCGGTTTGATGGGCAGTCGGTGGAGTGGGTCAACGGGGAGGTCATCCAGATGTCGCCTGTTAGTGTCAAACATGATGCGTTATCAGGATTTATATACATATTATTCCGTGTATTCCTCGAAAAGACGGCTATCGGACGGGTATTCACCGATCCAATGGTGATGAAACCGGGCGAAGAATTTCCTGCACGCGCACCAGAGATACAAGTTGTTCTGTCTGATAACTATCACATCATCAAGAAGAATGAAATCGCAGGGGCGGCAGATTTAGTGGTCGAGATTGTATCGCCAGCGAGTCATCGCCGTGACCGGGTGGAGAAATTCGCGGAATATGAGCGCGCAGGCGTTAAAGAATATTGGATACTCGACCCTGTTCGTGAAGAGACCTTGTTTTATGGACGTGGTGATGATGGTTTGTACGTACCGATTGACCTGAACGATGGCGAATTCCACAGTCGTGTGTTGAACAAACTGGTCATTGACCCGGACATTTTCTGGCGCGAATCGCTGCCCGAAGTGGTCGAGATTATACAGATGGTTGAAGCTATGTTGATTGAGACCGCTGGATGAAAATCGCGTTTCTGGGTGACAGCCTGACGTGGGGCGGATATGGTGGCGATTTTGTGGACGAAGTAGGGCGCCTGCTGCCAGACCACACCATCATCAATGCCGGAGTCGGTGGCAATACAGTGGTCAATCTGCGGCGGCGGTTGGCGGATGTGTTAATTGACGAACCCGATGCTGTATTTGTGATGGTTGGGGGCAATGATGTGGTATCCTATACACAACCCGCCACACGCCCATACTACCAGCGTGTGCAGGCCATCAAGGACGGGTTTGTGACACCAGATGAATTCGCGCGTGCCTATCGTGCCTTAGTGACGGAGTTGAGCCTGAATTATATCGAAACATGGGTTGGGCTGGAGCCAACGGAGTACAACCCGCAATTAGTCGAGGTGATGGCGCACTACAATCACTTGGCGCGACAGGTTGCGGACTCGTTGAATGTCCCTGTGCTGGATTTGGCAGCACACTTTACCAACGATAACCCGCCCCAGCGTGAACCCGTGACGATGGATTTTATCAATGAAATTGGGCGGCGCGGCGCACATAATTGGCATGATTACGAGAGCGAACGGCAGCGTTTGGGTTATACCTATACCTTTGATGGAATGCACCTGACACCACAGGCTGCGAAAGTGGCAGCGACAGTGATTGTCGAATTCTTGCAGCCCTATTTATCGTAGCGCATCATGAGCACACTTCGGATAGCGAGATGAGATCACATAATCATAAAATTGCACTGGCAACCCGTTGTTTATGGTCACTGCAAGAAGCTATCGCCGCGATTGGGGGCGTGCTGCTGACAAATACTGGCGGGATTGCGATTACAGCGACATTCGACAATAACGAGAAGACCCAGCGGTTGGCGGCTTTATCTGCCCCTTTGTTTTTACTCAGTGAACACGCATCGTCGGCATGGGGACGGGGGAATGCCGGGTTGATGCGGTTGGTGATGCAAGAACCTGAGGAAGGCCCGTCCCATACCGTCACCATCAAGCCGGTCGGATTACGCGCGGTGCTGCTGGTCACTCATGAAAGTCATGCTTCGCCTGCGATAGACGCCAATATCGACATCGCGATTGAGTACCTCGAAGCGGTGTTGTCGGATGAGTCGCCCCTGCCGAAAATAGAGTGGCAGCTATAGGACACACAACCTGCTATCGCTGTTTTACGTAAAGGATTGTGTTGAACAGCGATTGTCAGGAGTAATATCCCCAATGAGTCTCTTGCGCGCACTTGTGTGTATTGTTTTTCCGCCATTTGCGGTGGTTGACAGGGGTTGCGGGTCGTTCATACTGGTGTTCATCTTAACCGTGGTGGGTTGGGTGCCCGGCATGATCGCGGCCCTGCTCATCAATCTGGCAAATAACAACCGGTAACCTGCGCTACGAATCCATTACCAATGTGCGCCGTAAAGCCCCTTGATTTAGCTATGGGGATATAAGGCGCGTGGTACGTGTGACTGGATTTTGTCCGACAATAGCCGAGACAAAATCCGCCATGCCACCCCATTTTGTGGTATAATTGGTATGTCGTACAGAAGCAGAATAGGCTCAGACGACACTTGCAGTACCGGATGGGACGCATCCGTGTTGCATAACGTAGCCCGTTGGGGCAAGCGTGCAACAGAAGCCCCCGAATTTATTCGTGGGGAGCGTCACAGCGCACTGAATCGTCAGTGCGTTTTTTGTTTTCCATTTCGTCTGCTGGTAAACTCGCTGCACACGCAAAATAGAATGAGGATTGTGTTTATGTCCGATGAAGTGGCTTATGTTTCCCATGTCCGCATTGAACGAGTCAAAGGGCCTTTCCGCCGCGCCTTTTTGCCCATAGAGGAAGAACCGACTTTGTTTGGTGTCCATTCTGAAGTGGCGGAACACTATGGTGTGGATACCAACGTTCACGACCCGCATTCAACCACGCTTGATTATGTTGTTGCTGCGACTGGTGGGTGACTGACCGGCACATTTGGCGGCGCGCTGGAGGCGCGCGGAATCCCTGCTGGTGAAGGTTATCTAGTCGGCGAAATACGCGGCGAAATCGAAAAAGAGAACAAGGTGCTGGTTATCAAACGTATCTTTGCCACGTATACGCTGAAAATCGCGCCCGAACATCGGGAAACGGCGGAACGGGTACACGGTTTTCATGCCGATTACTGCCCGGTGGCGCGCAGTATCGGTGGTTGCATCCAGATTACAACGACGCTCAATATGGTGGATTTAGACGACTAACGCGAAAATCTCTTGTTTACATCAGCGCGCTCTAACGTGAGCTTAATATGTGCGGGCTACAATGATCACCGTTTTCCGGTTGGTTGTGTATTGTTGAGGGATTATCGTGAAACGGTTAATGAAGTTAAAGAATAAGCTCATTTCCAATGATAAGCTGGTTGAGCAGGTGGTGACAGGCAGCAACGATTCGGCCTTGCAAGCCATCGAAATGCTCAAAGAGCGCGAATATATCCAATCTGGCAAGCTCAAAGGCGCGAACCTCGCCAATGCCGATTTGAAAGGCGTGGAGCTGGCGATGGCGCAGTTAGAGGCGGTCAATTTATCCGGCGCGGACTTACAACGTGCTTATCTCTATTCGGCGGATTTGCGCCGCGCGAATTTAGCGGGTGCGAATCTGCAAGACGCCAATTTGCGCCGCGCGCGCATGACCAGTGCCAATCTGTCGGGTAGCAATTTGCACGGTGTGCATCTATCGGGAACGAATTTCGATGGCGCAAATCTGATGGGCGCGAACCTGTGCGAGACGAATTTGTGGCAAACCAATTTCTGTGGCGCAAATCTGCAAGATGCCAATCTCGCCGGGGCAACGGTCAACGATGTGAAATGTGATGAGCGCACGATTCTTCCCGATGGTACAGCATGGTCACCTGCTGTAGACTTGAACCGCTATACCAATGGCAAAGCGCCATAGCCGTTGGGTTTTACAGGGGCAAATTAATCGAATCAGTATTAGATTTTCTGATTAAATCAGGTACAATACCCCTATTCTTTTAATCGTAATATCTATGTATGTGGAGGTTTGTGACCTTGCATGTTGTAACATTTACCCGCAGCACGCCAGATACTGCCGCTAAAGTTGAAGTCGGCGGTGATGGCACAGTCACCTGGGGCGATGCGGCGACTGTCGTTAACCCCTGGGATGAATATGCTTTAGAAGAAGCGATTTTGCAGGCCAAGAGTGGCGGTGGTAAAGCGACTGTCATTGCCATTGGCCCCGAAATGCACAACGAAGCCCTTAAGCACAGTCTCGCAATGGGTCTCGACGACGCCATTCGTGTTTGGGGTGATGGTGTGGATGTAAACGACAGTCTGGCATTTGCGAAACTGGCTGCTGCGGCTGTCAACAAGTTGGGCGATGTCGATCTGGTCATTTTCGGCAAAGAGAGTGTCGATGTTGGCACAGACCAGCACATCTACCAGACCGCGCGCAAACTCGGTTGGACAATGCTGAGTTATGTCTCCAAAATTCTGGAAGTCGATTACGCCGCCAGAACCATCAAAGTTGAACGAATGCTGGAAGCGGGCAAGCAGGTTGTCACGAGCAACCTTCCGGCAGTTATCAACGTTATGAAAGGCATCAATGAACCGCGTTATCCGTCGTTCATCGGCATTCGCAAAGCGTCTAAAGCACAGATTCCCGAATGGTCTCCTGCTGATTTGGGCGTAGATTTCGGTACGGCAAAGGTCAATGTCGCGGCTTTTCGCAATCTGCCCGAACGCAACGTCCAAGTCGTCATGCTGGAAGGCGAACCCGCTGAACAGGCCGCTGCACTGGTCGAGAAACTGCTTGAGGAGAAGGTGCTATGAGTGTGTATGTCTGGATTGAATCGCTCAACGGCACTGCCAACAACACCAGTTGGGAAGCCCTCGGTGCCGGTCGAACACTGGCGGATGGTCTGGGTGTGCCGTTGACCGCGCTGGTCTTTGGTGAAGGCGCGAAGGCGTTGGCGGAAGAAGCCGCAAAATATGGCGCAGATGCCCAGATTGTCTGCGACGATGCCACGCTGCACGCCGCGCGTCTCGAACCTTATGCGGCCTTACTGACCAAACTGGTGCAGGATAACAACCCGAATGTGGTACTGGCTGTGGGTACAAATCGCGGACGCGAACTGCTGGCTGCCGCTGCTGCCGATACCGATTCGGGGATGATTTCGGAAGCGTTGGAACTGTCGCTCGACGGCGGTCAGGTGAAAGCCACTCGTCCGGCCTATGCAGGCAAGGTGTTGAGTGACGCCGTGACTGTTGGCGATGGCACAAAATTTGTGACTATTCGCGGACGTGCCTTTAAACCCAATGATTATAATTCAGGTGTCGCCGCCAGCATCACAAGCGTAGACGCCGTATTGAGTGAAAGCGACATTGCCACCAAAGTCGAATCAATGGAAGAAGCCAGAGGCACAGTCAGCCTGACCGACGCCGCGATTATCGTCTCTGGTGGTCGTGGGATGGCGAACAATCCCAAAGATGCGCCGGGTGATGCCGGTGACCCCGCTGTCTGGAAAGCGCAAGATGGATTTGCCAATGTCATCCGACCATTGACAGAGGTTCTCGGTGCGGCTATGGGCGCGAGTCGTGCGGCAGTAGACGCGGGCTTCATCCCCTACGAACATCAGGTTGGGCAAACGGGTAAGGTCGTCAGCCCGGATTTGTATATCGCCTGCGGTATCTCTGGCGCGATTCAGCATCAAGCCGGGATGCG
>CAZTLI010000307.1:0-6704 GCA_964614375.1 uncultured Anaerolineaceae bacterium | reverse complement strand
GTGGGTCACGCTGTAAGTAGCGGCCTAACTGCGGCGCATAGACTCGTCCATTGTGAAAATAGAGATTGCTCACCGAGTCCCACATCATCCCCTGAAAAACAGACTGCGGCGGTGATAATAGGCTCAGGTCAAGCGCCGTTGACCCAAAGCCGCAACCTTGCGCTGGTGTGGGCGGATTAGACAGGTCGATAAAGCGTCCCATCGGATCGAACAACCACAGTGGATGGGTGATGTGGGTGGTGGTGAAGATTTCGTCGCGTCCATTGTGAATTAGCGGGATAATCTGGTCGTCTATTGCTTGAAATAGGCTAAAGCCATCGGCTGTTTGTGCATAAATTGTGGTGACATCGCCATATCGCGCTAAGGGTATGGCGCTATTCCCCGGATAGATAATTTGAGTGCCATTGATAACCGACAAGCGATTGTAGGCATCGTATTGATATATTTGTGTGATATTGCGCGGCGGCAGACTGGCGACAATGAGGCGATTTGCCGTGTCGTAAACATACGTGGCGCAGATTTCATCGTCCAGCGTGATTTGTGTCATATTGCCCGCAGCGTCATAGGCATAGCGATAGGTGAGTGAGGGCGAGGCTGTCTGTGCGTTCAATGTCATAGGCATCACGATGATGTAGACGGAGGCAATGCCGATAGCAGCGACAATCACCGATTTGATGCGCCCAAATGCCCTGCGCCGCAGCCACCATAATCCGCCGATTCCTGTGGTCAGGGCAAACGTGAACGATAGCGCGTGTCCGGCGGTGGACATCTCAACAATTGCCACCTGCTGTTCCACTAATTGATTGCGATTGGCATATGTATAGTCAATGACAATTTGCGCTCCACTTTCGTACTGCCGTGTCTCGCGCGTGATTTGCCCGAAGTCGCTGTAGTTAAAGGTTTGCAGATAGAGCAGGCGGCCACTGTCTGTATCGTTAATCCGCAGCAATAAGGGACGATTGTCCTGTGCGTATTCCTGAATGATTAAATAGCCGCTGGCCTCACGAGCAAAAACGCCGGCACTGTCGCTAAATTGTGGCCTGATAACCTGCCGAATCACCTGCCCTAAGGGGTCGAGCGTGTAATTCAACAACAGGTCAAAATCGCTAGCTGTCGATTCAGACGGGAAATATTGATGCAGGACGAAACGGGTGAGCCCGGAGCGGGTGATGCTCATTTCAGTCGTGAGTCCGACTGTCCAGTCCAATGCCAGCGGCACAGACCCCAACTCATCGACGTTGCTATAACTCGCGTGCAGCAGGGGTGTGTCACCGGGTTCACTTTGTCCATAATCAATCAACCGCAGCATTCCATTGGTATTGCGTTCATAGCGCAGCCAATATCCCGTTTGTTCGTCCTGCACGATGTAGCCGCGATTAGCAGGCAAATAGCTGTAGCTGAAAATTTGCTCTCCGCTGACGATTTGCTGTACACGACCCTGTGCATCGTAAACATAGCGCAGGTCATCTTGCCCGCCCATGACAATGGCGTTAACGCGGTCACGGGTCAGATAGCTAAAGGTGTATACGCCGGTGCCGGGTATGGTCAATGTTTCGAGCGTGACCGCATCGTCCGCATACGTCAGTTCGACACCATTTTGCCCGTCTACACCCCAGCCAATGGGTAGTCCAATTCTATCTTCACTCCCATAACGATACGTCACCGTGTTTTGAACCATCTCGCCATCTGCGGTGATGTTGGGATAGGATTGACCTGTGAGGCGTCCGAGGGTGTCGTAACTGTAGCTTTCGAGGACGATACCATTTGCCACACACGTCTCGAAATCACTGGCCGCTTCGCTGCGTGTCTGGCAGATGTCGGCGACACGATCAAACGCATAATTGAGCCATACACGTACCCCTGTTGGCCCGCTGACACTACTCAGCCGATTGAGCGAGTCGTAGGTATATGTATAAGTTTGTCCGGCGGCATTTTGATAGATGGTCAGATTGCCCGTCTCGTTATAGGTGAAGGACTCGACATTCTGCTCGGCATCTATCACCCGGATAGGTTGTCCGGCATCGTCATAGACAAATCGCACGGTACTACGCTGGACAGGACTATCGGCAGCAATATCAGGGCATACTGAGGGTGAGTTGACATTGAACTGGCTCAAATCCGTCACATCGAGCGACAGGTCACTATCCGTCAGGCAAATCTCTGATGTGATTTCCGTCAACAACCCCTCGGCATCATAGAGGTAGAGGATACGTCGTCCCGGTGCGCGTAAGACAACCGTCGGTGGATTAATACCGTCTCCGGGTGAGAATGTATAGATTCTGCTGCTATCGGCGCGACCCATCAACAAATTTACATGGCTGCTGTCGTTGCCTTGACCTTCAACCGATTGATAGCGATAGATCACCATATCGTCATCGGTACTAGTTTGCACTTCACGATAGAGCGCATCGAATGTCAGCGACGTATTCAGGCCATAACCGTCGGTGAAAATCATCGTGGATTCACCCCCCGCACGATTGAATGACCATATCCGATTACCTGCTTCGATACTGGACAACCGCCCGAAGCTATCTACCATAAAGTATACGCCACCGGCGGGGCTGTTCACGCTGTGCAGGCCGCCTGCCGGGGTGGAGGTGAAGCTCCATGACCAGGAGGGTGTATCGGGCTGTTGAATCGTCACGCTGTTGGCAGGCGCATCGTGTGTTAATTGCAGATGACGCGAATCGTCTCCATCGAATGCCGCCACATCAGTCACCCGGCCAATGTCGTCATAATTCACCGTGTAACGCCGTTCGAGTTCGCCCTCAATGCGCCACAATTGCCCGAAAATATCATAGGCGTAGCTCGTACTATTGCCGCGTGGGTCGGTGTAAGTCATGGTGTTGGTGGCATTGTCCCATGCAAATTCATGTCGTCCCAGTGGGGTGCTGATGCCCGTTAGCCGCCCCGGTGACGAGCCATCGTAGAAATAGGTCGTGGTGACCCCATCCGGTGAAATCACCGCTGTTAACAAACCACTCGAATCATAGGTGTAAATCGTCGCATTTGATGTACTGATGTCTTGCTCAACAGTGACCTGACCCTGCGCGTTGTACTCGTAAATTGTGCCGCGTCCGAGTGCATCCTGTTGTTGGGTCAACAGGTTTGCGCCGTTGTAGGTGAAGTTGTACGACGCCTCTGGCTGCGGCTCATTATTCATCGTGGTTTCGACCTGTCGCAGCCGTCCGAGTGTGTCATAGATGTAGGTGCGGGATTGCCCGCTATCATCTTCCCATTGGATCAAATCGCCTGCTGCATTGTAATCGAGTGTCCATGTATAGGCGTTTGTGCTTACGCCGACGACAGTCACGCGCCATAGGCTATCTACAGCCATATACGAGTAAATTCGGCTTCCAGATGGGTCGTCGTAGCGAATCATGCGCCCATGCGCGTCATACGTGATGGCAGCAGCGGCATTGGCATCGTCAGTACAGCTTATAGATAAATTGGGACGCGACCGGATGATACGTTCGCGCCCACCCGACAGCGGGCAATAGGCAAGCGTGGTGACCAGTTCAGTATCATCAACGATTTGCGTGATGCGTGTTGGACGGCCTAAATAGTCATAGGCCAGGTTGCTATCGGGCGTGACCGTCATCACTTCGGTTGGATTAGGCGTATTATATGTAAGCGTAAAATCCGCAGGTCGTCCGCTGACATAGGCATTGGTCGCCCAATCTAATCCCCTAAAGCCGGGGCCTTCCAGTCGGCGCGGATTGGTGCTTTCAAGATCGGTGCTGTTGCGATAGAGCTGCCAGCGACCAGTCCAGTTCATTTCACCATCTGGCGTATAGGTTGAGCGTGACATATTCACAAGCTGCCAGCGACCATCAAAAATATAGGTCATTTCGGCAGTCAATTGACCGCCGCGCCTATCCTGTTGGACAATCCGCAAGCCGCCCGGATTGGCTGCTGATTGCGCGCCGTCGTTGGCATTGGTGATGAAATAATCAAAACGCCGCTCATTCTGGAAATAATCCAATGTCTGCCGTACACGCCCCAGTGCATCATACGTGAAGGTCTGGCGGCGTCCGTGCGGGTCGGTGATGGTGATGCTGTATCCGCCAATGTACTCCGTCTCGCCAGTTGTATTGGTGAATGTTGGCACAGGGGCATAGGTATACGTCGTAACGAGGCGTTCTTCGGAATCGGCGTCTGGTATTTGTAACTGATTGACCTGTTCCTCTGCAATCAGACGGTCAAGATAGTCATAGCGATACACCGTATGCCGCAGCATCACACCGTCTGCATTTCGCATGATGACGGCAGCACGACGACCACGCGCATCGAATGTCGTTTCGGTGGTCGCGCCTGTTGGGTCGGTGATGACGATAGACGACGATGTTTCTGTGCCAGAATCGGCCTGATTGTACGCGATCTGATATGTACCGAGTACGCTGTCGCTGACCGTGACCAATCGCCCGAAGGCATCCCATTCATAATCGACACGATAGCCATCGTCATTTTCGCTTTGGGCGTCGATTTCAGTTATCGACGCGACCATGCCCAATGAATCTGTGTGATAGGTATAATTCCAGATAGTGACATCCTCGTAGATGTCATCGGATGTGTCGGTGGGGGTGTCGCCATCGCTGACCAACCGCTGCAATGTCATCCGTATGAGTTGATAACCATCTGCCCATGTATAGGTATAGCGCACGCCGAATTCACCCCGCATCGTGGTGACACGCCCGGAGTCATCATACGTATAGACGACTTGACTTCCATCCGCAAAGCGCACCTGCTCCGGGAGATAGATAGGGGCAGATGAACTGACCAACTCCTGCTGGGTGATGGTCATACCCGGATAACCAACGACATCTGACCGACCGGTGCTGATGGATTGTAGGCGGCCTGTTTCGGTATAGTTGAATGTGATCGGATTGCGCCGCCCGTTCTCGTTGCGCGCATTGACTGTGTATATCAGGCCATTGACACGATTGGTCTGTGTCGTATCCCATGTATAGGTTTGCGCCACAGCATCAAAACCACCATTCCGTGCCAGTGGGCCAACATAGCCCTCAAGACGGTAACTCGTGCCTGCTGTGTCCCACGTTGAATCGGAAAGTGTGTGGCGATATTCACGCATCACAGCTTGCGCTTCATCTACGTATTCTTCCGCGACGGTGACGGTGCGTGTGCTGCCATCATCGGTTACATTCAGTCGTCGCCAGACAAATGAATTATCAGTAGCCTGCCGTTCACCGGGACCCAAGATATAAGCCGCCGCGACAGAGAGTGTGTTAGGGAAGTAGGCATAGGCCATGGTTGGCGATACCGGGGCGCGCGGGTCATTATGCCAGACCATCGCTCCCGCCTCGTCATACGCATATTCCGCGACTTGACCATCGGGATAGAGCACGCGGGTCAGTAAATTGCCACTGTATTCATAGCGCACTTCTTCAAAGTGGTCACTGCGTTCACAGGGTTCAGCCGGGTCGGATGGTGCGGCACACAATATACTTCGCACGATATGATGGTTGGTATCAAAATAGAGTTCGATACGACGATTGGTGGCTGCGTCGCTGATAATCACAGGTGAATCGACCTTGCCGCTGCCGGGGCCATCAAACAACGTATCCCATTCGTAATCAATCACAACTTCACGATTTAAAGCAGGATAGCCATAGCTGCGAAGTCGTCCGGCACGGTCAAATGTGAGTGTGAAACCGCTGTCTTGCGTAAGTGTCCAATTGTCTTGTAACCCGGCGCGGGTTAAGAACCATCCCGGCATCGTCAACGCGACGAACGTCTGTGTACCGTCCTCAGCCGTTGCGCGGAGTGTAAAGGCATGGCGTGAACCACTGCCTGTCGTATATTCGACCAGTCCGCGCGGCGTCCATGTTAAGTCGAGGCCGACACGATATTGCGTTATCGAGTCCGCGTCATTCGTGAAACCCTGTAAAGCCACCTGCCGCGAATTGGTGGTTGGGTTGAATGTCACGTTATAATCGAATGGGAACGGAAACGACCAGCCTGGCCCAAAAGCACCATCGACATTTGCTGCGCCGCTGTTATAACTGCGAATCAGGGCTAAATCCAGCGCCGGCCCAGCCGCCAACAAATCAGTCACGCCGTACCACAGATTACCATTGGTTGGGTTGATGTGTCCGTTTGGCGCGCAATTGGCTTCGGGTTGCAGCGTATTGATAGGATAACATTCACCACCGAGATTGTTGGTCATGCGCGGTTGATAACCCGCTTCACCCGGCAGCACGCGCGCATTAAAGGGCGCGCCATCAAATGTCGGGTCGCCCGCGGGTGTGACAATTTCGATATAACTCTCTTCGGCAGGGAGCAGTAAACGTTCTTCGGTACTGACATATTGAATGCGTACCACATCGGCAATGGCATCGACACCGACGACATCTATACCGTTACGGATAGTGGTGTTTGGTGCGCGTATCGCGTCGGCGAAGGACAGGCGCAGTTCACCATGCGCCAGCGAAAACCCCGTCATATTAACCCAATCAAGCTGAATTGTCGTTATTGGGTTGTTGCCCAGTGTGATGGCTACCGGAAAGCTCTCCGCGCGAGGGGACGCGCTATCGAGTGGCAGCAGATTGATGGCTTGCGATTCGACACGCAGCGCGCGATTGTCTAGGAGGGTGGCGTTCAAAACACCGTTTTCAAAACTGACTTCACTCAACGGCTCAATTGCGCGCCAATCGAAGCAGATTTGCTGCTGTGTTTCGCCGATG
>CAZTLI010000306.1:0-6727 GCA_964614375.1 uncultured Anaerolineaceae bacterium | reverse complement strand
AAATACCCTGCTTGCAAGGCGCTTCAGGTCGCCCAACAGATTGTGTTAGGGCGTGGGTTCTTCGGTTTCGGGCGGGCCAGCCGTTTGGGTCATCCGCACCGCTTCCTGTGTTTGCCGCACCCAATCCCAACCGTTGGGCAATGGGGTTGGTGTGCGCGTCGGTCTGCCTTGATTGGGTATCGGCGTGCCAGCCGTCGTGGTTTGCTGCGTCGGTTGACCGCTTGGCGGCGGCAGTGGAGTCCATGATGGTGTGGATGATGGCAGCGGCGTGTTGGTCGGTGTGTTCGACGGAATCACCATGACTGTTGGTGTGCGCGTTGCTGTTGGTGGTATACGCGGCGTGCTTGTCGAGACAGCCGTCACCTCGACATTGGTCATGGCAGTTGCTGATGCCTCAACAGTCACGACAATCACGTCTGTAGGTGTGATGGTCGCTGTGAGCGCCACATTCGACGGCACAGATGATGGTTGTGTGCCTTGCGGAACAGAGCCAGTGCGGCGCATCGTAATCGTGGTATCGACCAGCTCAATGACGGGTACGAGATCGACATTGGCCGCAATCGGCGCGATCTGTTCAGTGAGTATCGCCTGAGCGCGGATCAGTAAATCGTCAACATCGGGTTGAACGGCGGCATCTGTCGTGGTCAATGCCCGGTCAATCGTCCAATAGAGATTATCAACCACTTCCTGCGTCAAACGCCCATCGACTGCCAGTGTCCGCGCTTCGAGCAAACGGGTTGTCGCCAGATGCAGCCACACGTCGCCCGCCCGTCCTAAAAATGTGACGATAGCCGTGATCACATCTTCCCAGAAGCGTTTGACGACATAAAGACTGTCACCGGGCAGGGCGTTGGCGGACGCCGCCACGACACCCGCGCCGCTGCTAAAGGCCAGCAAGAATACAATCATCACCGCCGCCGCCGCCCGACTCGCAGGCAAGAAACGGCTGAAGGGGATAATTCTGGGCGATGTTCCGGTGGGCATTTGCGCCAGCAGGCGGGTTTCTAATGAAGCGACTGCTGCGTCGGATAATTCCGGCGATTTCAGGCGCGAAGTCAGCACCAATACTTGCAATTCCGGTTCGAGCAAGTCGGCATAATCGGGATACTGCACCAGACAATCTTCAATAGACGCTGTTCCGGTCAGCACCGCGTCGATGCACACATCGAGAATGCTATGATATTGGGGTGTAATACGTTCTTCGTTCACGATAACCCCGCAAGGATCGACTGAATATCAAAACCTGAACGTTCCAACTTGCTTGCCAGTGTGCGTAAAGCCCGATGCTGCAAGGCTTTGATGGCGTTAGGTTTCTTTTGCATGATGAGTGCCACATCGTTGATGCTGTAACCTTCGATAAAGCGCAGCGTCACGACCTGCTGCTGGTCATCGGTCAATTCGCTGATGGCCTGTCGCAATACGCGGGCGGCCTGCCGGCGGATCATTGGTTCGTCCATATCGTGCGAAATCGTTAAGACTTCAACTTCCACATTGGTTTCCTGTGGTCGCCTATCCATCCGCCGATAATGATCGACGACGCGGGCATGGGCGATACGATATAACCACGCGACGAACGGTTTACCCTGATCGACATACCGCGCCAAATCTTTCAGCGCGCGGGTGAAGACATCCCCTGTCAGGTCTTCGGCAATCTGCACATCGTTGACCCGATGCACCAGATAACGATAAATCGCCTGGACATGCGCCCGGTAGAGCTGCCCGAATGCTTCGGCTTCGCCGCGCTGCGCCCGTTGTATGAGACGCCTTTCTTCAACGCGATCCAAACAACGATCTCCTCTAGGTTGTGCAGCGCGGTTGCACATCGTCACTTTACTTACCGCGCTGCGGGGTAAAAGGTTACGGGTTGGTTTATGCCATGAAAGGTAAATTTACGATGGTCAATTTCAGTATCTTAATCGGCTTAAGATTCCTTCGCGAAGGGTTTGACAGCACTTTCCAAGAAAGCGCTGAACGCTTCCCGACGATCTAAAACAAACTTACGTCGTTGTTCCACAAGCACAGCGCGAGTTCTTGCATCAAATGTCGGCCCTAACTTTTGCGCTTTATCGAAATAACGATTTTTCGCAACATTACAGAACGCGCAGGCGGTCACAATATAATCTGGATCATCACGATATGGATGGCCTTTAGGCAAAAGATGGTCAACGGTTAGGGTAAGCCGGGCATCAAACGATGCTTTTCCATCAACACCACAATATACCCATCTAAAATTATCTCGTTTGTGGATTTCATAGCCATACCCCCGTAACGATTCGCCACTGTATTGTGATGGATTGCTACGCATGTTCATAACTTCCTTTGCCAATAATTCGCTGGTTGGCGAAAGTGCTTTGACAAAACCAAAGGGTATACAGAGTTTACAGCGCGAAAATACGAATGCGGACGTTGTTCATATTCAGGCAGCAGGTGTCCAATATTCGCTATGGAACTCCTGGCAGGCGGAAATGCTATTGCAACCCCTCGCACGTTCAGTATAATCGCTAATCACAACATCATTCTAAAAGATTGTACACCATCCCAACAGGTAAAGCCCTGTGTCTAAAGACGAACAACCGCGCCCGCTATCATCATCACTCTATACGGAAGAATATTTCCGCACGGCCTGCGAGGGTTATGACGAATTTAACAGCAGCGAAGGCACGCACCTCTCCCGCCGTCTGTCGGCAGCATTTGAACTCGCCGAAGTCACGCCCGGAATGACGGTGCTGGATGTGGGGTGCGGGCGCGGTGAAATCTTGCGTCATTGTGCCCATCTGGGCGCAGATGCCTTTGGCATTGACTATGCCCATGCGGCCATGCGCCTGTCTAAAGACGTGATCGCACGCACCGAAAATGAAACAGGCGTGGCGATTGGTGTCGCACAGGCCGACGCTAAATATTTGCCCTTTCCAACGGCGGCGTTTGACCGGGTGTTGATGTTTGACGTGGTTGAGCATCTGCATCCGTGGGAATTGCAGGCGGCCATGCTGGAAGTGCATCGGGTGCTTAAACCTCATGGTCGCTTCATTATTCATACTGCGCCAAACGTATGGTATGACCGCTATGCCTATCCGGTTGTCCGATTTGTGCGAACGCTCATGGGTGAAGGCGATAAATACCCCAAAAATCCGCGCCAGTTTCTGGTTGATGTGAATGAGCATGTGCATGTCAACGAACAGTCGTTGTGGAGTATGCGGCGCACGTTGAAGCAAGCGGGTTTCAAAGGGACGGTTTGGTTAGATAGTCCGCCCCAGAATCGGGACGAAAACCTTGTTCTTGCTGGCCTCCGTAAACTCGCGTTTGAGATACCGCCTTTTAGCTGGTTTTTCGAGCGTGAGGTCTTCGCTGTGGCGGCAAAAACAGACACAACATGAGGTTGACGGTATACATTTTCTAACCAGTTATTGATGCCCCTGTAAGCATTCTTGGCGAGAAACCACTATAATGCAAAGTATCCTTTCTGATGGTTAGCTTTTGTGAGATATAGTCACTGTGATGAAAGATAAGCGACCTGTAGACGAACTTTCAATTGAAGAACTGGAGCGTATTCTGGCGATTCGCAAGCGCGAAGACCGCATGAAACGGCTCAAACGGATGGAACGGTCTGGACGTGTCATTACCCGCCCCGAACCCAATCCCGTGCCATCGCCGCGTACTGCTGCCCAACCGATGATGCCGGATTCATCGGCGCTGCCCGCGCAAACAATTGCGCTGCCCGCAGGTACAGCCACGCGCGGTACAGCCGCCCCACGCTTTGAGGAGGATGTCGCCGCGGCAGAATTTACAGGCAAAAATAAACGCGAGGGCGAGGCCGTATGGCGGCGCTTCGTCAATCGCTCCCTGTTGCTGGTCGAAGTTGCAGCCGTTCTTGGCCTGTTTGCGATTGGCGCGTTTCTGCTGCATTCGATAGGCGTCTTGCAAAGTGAAACGGCTTCGGCACAATCGGCGGTGGATACGATTCGGCGCGAGGGACTGCCGACAATTGAACCCACGCCTGTTTTGCGCTTATCGGATGTCGTGCTGCCCAGTGGTCATATCCCGGTTGTCGGCGGCGAACCGGAATTCAATTATGCCGAAGTCCCCAGCCACATGCGGTATCTGGTGCGCGAACAGGTCTTGCAACCTGTCATCAGTCGTCCACCTCCCACCAGTGAAACGGCGCTGCGCGTGATCATCCCCAGCATCGCGGTCGATTCCACGATTGTGCAGGGTATCGATTGGGACGCGCTGCGTTTGGGCGTGGGGCAATATCAAAATGGCGTCAATCCAACCGATGCTACTGGCAACGTCGTCCTGGCAGGGCACAACGATATTTATGGCGAAATCTTTCGCTATCTGCCGGACTTAGAGGCGGGTGACCAGTTCCAGATTCACACCCAAACGCGCATCCTGACGTATGTCATCACTCAGATACAATATGTCGAACCGTCAGCCGTGCATGTGATGGACAATCGCGCTGGCCCCACCGCAACCCTGATTTCATGCTATCCCTACGGCATATCCAATCAACGTGTGATCGTATTCGCAGACCGGGTAGATGTCTAGTGATGAATGGGGGCTGCTCAGGGGTCGCCCTTGATAAACCCCCGCAATCGGCGCATGATAGGGTGGCAACCCCGACGCTTAGACGCTAAGCGTCGCTCAATACACAAGGAGGCTGCGTGATGGCAAAGCGCAAGAAGAGAAGCAAACCCAATATTCCACAAGCGACGCTCGCACGGGCACGCCAGCAGGCCGCGGGCACGCTTGATGACGTGGCTGCAGATGATGGAAGTGAGTCACCGACCACAACCCCACCAGCCGAGAGTACACCGGCAGTCCGCCGCCAATCGCCCGTCACGCCCGCCCAACTGCGGCGGAATGCGGGCAAAGATAAACCCCTCACTGGCGAAGAGCTTGCCGAGCGACTGGCGCACCCAACGAAGGTCGTTAGCGAAGAAGAACTCCATGCCGAGTATGGATTCGTATTAGCCGATTTACGCAGTATGGGCATTTTAGCCGCCGCCTTGATGGTGCTGCTGGTTGTGCTTGCCCAAATTTTATAGCGGTATATTTTCTATTCATCGGGGTATGCTGCTTGCAATGGCATCTCAAAGGCATGAAATCGCCACTGGCCTCTTGCCGCTGGCTAAAAGCTGAAGCACAGAGACGCAGCGAGCGGGTAAGGGGCAGGGGTTTTTTGCCAGAAAACCCTTACGGCGCAAATGGTCGCGGCATGGACGCGCACAACCGCACGTCCCTACTATTTTTACGGGAGGCATTCGGTTACAAATGGTTTCAAGATGGGAAGACATCGCCTATTTTAATAACCTGCCGGATGACACCCTGAGACGCATCGACCAGGTGGCGCATCGGCGGGTGTTTCAGGCCGGGTCAATCATCTTTGCCGAAGGGGAAGCCTGCGCCGGGTTTCATATTGTGCTTGATGGTCTGGTGCGGATTTACCGGATTAGTGCCGAAGGCCGCTTGCATACCCTCAGTTTACTGCGCCCCGTTTCGGCCTTTAACGAAGTTTCGGCGGTGGATGGACACAGCAATCCTTTTAACGCTGTCGCAGTCACCAACACCTCTGTTATGGTTATTGGACACGACTGGTTACTGAGTTTGATGTCCAGCGAACGGGTGTTGTTGAGCAACTATGTGCAAGCCCTCGCTCACGTCAATCGTGATTATCTGGAACGGTTGGAAGATATGACCTTCCGTTCGATTCCGTCCCGTCTGGCAAAGTTGTTCCTCCACGAAACCACCTACGCCGACCACATCGCCGAAACGCCCACACAACTCACACAGGAAGAAATCGCCGCCATTCTGGGCACGACGCGCGAAGTGGTTGGTCGGGCGCTGCGGGGCTTGCTCAACGCCGGATTATTGCGAAAAAAGGGGCGCAACGTCTTTGTCGCCGACCGACCCGGACTGGAACATCTCGCCGAAACCAACATGATGCCCGAACGCCTCGAAGAGTTGTAAGCCTATCCTTCTCTTCCCGCTGAATGTCATCACCACGCATGACAGGTGTCCCTTTCCTCCCCCTTCGCTGATTCCAAATATCTGCCAATCGCGTACAATCATGAAAGAGGCTTTCTCGCTCGCTGTGTAGCGCATACATCAAATGCAGATTGAGGAGGATGTTGCATGTCTGGTCGTATGTGGTTGATTGCTGCTTTGTCGGTGCTGCTCATTGCACCGGGCGGACGAGCGCAGGATGAACCGACGTGTCCGGCGCTGGTCGATGCGGTGGTGGATGTGGTCGCGGCTGTGTGTGGCGAAACCGGGCGCAACGAAGCCTGTTATGGCAATGTGCTGGTGACGGCGCGGCCTTTCCCGAACGTGACCGATTTCAACTTTGTGCAGGAAGGGGATCGTGTGTCTGTCGCCGATATTGAACATCTGCAACTCAGTCCTATGAATGTCGAAACCGATGAATGGGGCGTTGCTGTATTGCGGATACAGGCCAATCTGCCCGATACTGCCCCCGGTCAGAATGTGACAATGGTGGTCTTTGGCGATGTTGAATTAGAAAATGCAAGTGGCGCGGCGCAATCCGATTCTACGCTGCCCGCTTATGCCCCGATGCAGGCGTTTTACTTCCGCAGCGGCATTGGCGATTCGGCGTGTGCGGCTGCGCCAGACAGCGGCATCCTGATCCAGACGCCGAGCGGTGTTGGGCAGGTGGAACTGCTCGTCAACGAGGTTCGTATCCGTCTCGGTTCAACCGCAGTGCTGCAAG
>CAZTLI010000305.1:0-6760 GCA_964614375.1 uncultured Anaerolineaceae bacterium | reverse complement strand
TGGGATGTGCCCGCCCATTTGGAGGATGCCGCAAAACAATACTGTCACAATGTGCAGATTGTGGTATCGGGTGGATTCAATCGCGAAAAAGTGGAACATTTCGAGCGTTTGCGTGTGCCTGTCGATGCTTATGGTGTGGGTTCGACCTTTCTGAATAATGGCAGTGATACGAACACTGATTTCACGATGGATGTGGTGCGTTTGATGATAGGTGGTGAGTGGGTGGATATGGCGAAGGTCGGGCGTAGACCCTGCGATAACCCCGATTTGCAACGTATCAACTGGGACGAATTGGAGGCGATAACAGAATGACGGACTCCAATAATCACCACGATGATGACAACCCGGTTATAGACGCCCGCGATTTGCCGCGGACGGATGCCGATAAAGGGCGTGAACCGCGCCTGTTGGAATCGCGCATGGGGACACGCATGATGTCACTCGCGGCGCTGGTCGAACGGATTAGTATTGCCTTCATTGATGAACACGGACGTAAAGAATCGGCGGCCTATCGTGAAGCCACTACCGAGACCGAACGCTTGAAATTGGTGCGGGACATCGCCAACTATGTATTTGCCATTGAATCGGTACAGTTATCACCCGAAGAACAAGCCAACGTGATTCGCCGTGCCTATGCCGAACTATTTTCGTATGGACCCCTGGATAACCTGTTTCGCGATAGCCGCATTACGACGATTGCGATTGAAGGCACAGACAAAATAGCAGTCCGCTATGGGCACGGTGATTTCACAACGCTTGACCCGGTTTTTGAGGATTTGACGCACCTGCGTGACATCATTGACCGTCTCTTAATTGAGGGTGGAGCGGAACTGCGGCCTGACGAACCCATTATTGAAGCGGGTATCCTGTTTGAAGGCCGCCCCATTAGCATCAACATCGCTGCCCCACCCGTGACGATTCAACTAACCGCGGATATTCGGGTGCATCCTGAAAATTTGCCGACCTTCGACGATTGTGTTGCTGCGGAGGTGCTCACGCAGCAGGCCGTGACCCTGCTATGGGCTATCGCGCAATCGCCGCATGGCGTTGCAATCGTTGGCGATACCGAGTCGGGTAAAACGACGCTGCTGTCTATTCTGGCACAGTATATCCCTAATCCGTCAACGATTATCGCTGTCGAACGGGCGGGTGAATTGCGTTTGCCACAAGGGGCAGAACGGCTGGTTGTGCAGTGGCCTCTGCACGAGCGTCCCGGTATTAATTTGCAAGGACAAGTCCATGAGGCGCTGGAAAAGCAGCCTGCTTGTTTGCTGTTGGACGAGGTGCGTGCTGACGAAGCGGCGGCTGTTGCCCCACTGTTGACTCGTGATGATGCGCCGCGTCAAATCTGGTCGTTCCGGGGGCCATCCGTCGCCAAGCGGATTCGCAGCGCACTGGAGATGGTCGCCCGGCGTGCCGACCCATACGAATCCGATGCCGCAGTTGTCGCTTTATATCGCCGACTGCCGTTTGTCATCGTCACTAAACGCGCACAGGGTAAGATACAGGTCCGCAGCATTGCCGAATGGCAGTTCCCGCCTCACTCTGACTATCCTGATTTTGTAGAATTGATGGCGATGGATTGGGAAGGGCTGGCACGAACGGGCAAACATCCTGCGCGCGAATTGACACTCCCTGACGATTTCTGGGATTGAGCACAGGCGAGGGATATTCGAATGCCGTCATTCATGGCTGCGATGAGTGCAATCACGCGGATACTTCAGGCACGTCAAAAAAGACATCCAATTCGCGGCCTGACTCGTCTTGCCAATATTGCCCATCGCACTCTACCTCCATACTCCGGTGTGGTGACGCTGCCTGACGCGATACAGATGCGGTTGGACAGTCGTATCAGTGCCGAACGCAGTCTGCTGTTTTTAGGCGATTATCAGCCCGCATTGACCGCTTTGCTGCGCGACCATACCCCACCCGGTGCATATTGCATGGATATAGGGGCTAATCTCGGTTTTTATGGGTTGAAATTTGCGCGGTGGGCAGGCACGGATGGACGTGTCGCCGCGTTTGAAGCCAATCCTATTATGGCTGACCGGGTACAGGCGCATATTGCACTCAATCAGTTTCAGCATGTGGATGTGGTTCAGTGCGCTGTCCATGATTCTGCCGGCGAACTGGAATTTTTTGTCTCTGCCAGTCCGGGGAAGTCATCGCTGCATCATCAGCACGTCAGCGATGTTGCTCAAACCGTCAAAGTGCAAACGATCACCATTGATGCCTACATCGCACAACAAGGATGGTCGCGTCTGGATGTCATGAAACTTGATATTGAAGGCAATGACTGTCGGGCGCTGCTCGGCGCGAAACAGTCGCTTACCCAATTTCGTCCCTTCGTGGCTTTTGAATACTGGTTTTCCACGCCGCAAGTTATTGTTGATGAATTGGCGTCGCTGCTCAGCGCCCTGGATTACACGGTTGAATATCTCACGTTCGATGGCGCGCGACAACCATGCGATTGGCAACCTGTCGATCGTTTGCATCATGTTGATGTTCTCTGTTCTCCTGCTCGATAAACGGTACTGGAAAATCCCTCATGAAAGCGCAACTGCTGCTTCGACCTGCGCCTGTAAATCCACAGTCATTAGTATTGACCGATTTCAACAAACCCGAACCTGCCGCCGGAGAAATCCGAGTCAAAGTGCGCGCGTGTGGCGTTTGCCATACGGATTTGCATCTGATTGAGGGGGAATTGCCAAATCCGATGCTGCCCGTGATTCCCGGTCATGAAATCGTCGGTGTGGTCGATGCTGTGGGTGAAAATGCGACAAGACATCGCATCGGTGATCGGGTGGGTATTGCGTGGCTGCATGATAGCTGCGGGCATTGCGAATATTGTCGTTCCGGGCATGAAAATCTATGCGACTCGGCGCACTTCACAGGTTACACCGCGCATGGCGGTTATGCGGAATATGTCACTGTTGGCGAAAGTTATGCCTATCCCATTCCTGATGTGTTCTCTGATTCGGAAGCCGCACCTCTGCTGTGTGCAGGTGTTGTAGGGTATCGCTCCTTGAAATTATCAGACTTGCAACCGGGGGAGCGATTGGGACTTTATGGGTTTGGGGCGAGTGCCCATATCTGTATGCAGGTGGCGCGCGAATGGGACTGCGAAGTCTATGTGTTCACACGCGGCGAATCGCACAAACAACACGCACGAGAATTAGGGGCAGTGTGGGTCGGTGATGCGAACGGTACACCCCCACATCCCTTAGACCGCGCGATCATATTTGCGCCTGCCGGATGGATTGTGCCGCTGGCGCTCGGTCATCTTCGGAAAGCGGGCACATTATGTATAAACGCCATTCACATGACAGAGATTCCAGCAATGTCGTATGAATTAGCGTGGCATGAACGCACGATTCGCAGCGTCGCCAACGTGACACGGCACGATGCTGAGGAATTTTTGCCGCTCGCTGCCAAAATCCCTATTCACCCGCAGGTGCAGGCGTATCCGCTGTCGGAAGCAAATCGCGCCTTACAATTGGTGAAAGCGAGTGCGATTGACGGGGCAGCGGTGCTGCTCATTGACAGCTGAGGCACATTACCTGCCTATCTTTCTCATACATATTACTGACACCATTCTAATGATTATCAGTGACAATAGAGACAAGCAGAATGGAGGCGCAATGGCGACTATCAATAACACCACACCCCTTTGGATGCTGTGGTTTGACCACACCACCAGCGGTTATGTCTATATCGCACCCGGAGAGACGATGACGATTTATAATAGTTTTGAATTTCTGGGGTACTATCCAAAGAGGGATATGCTTAAGTATCGTACTGAGGTGGACATCTTCCAGCGCATGATTGCCGATACTGGGAATACCTCCGCGCAGCTTCTTTAACACTATCGAGTTGTGATAGAGAATCAACAGGCCGTGCAGCAATGACTGCGCGGCCTGATTTTGTTTTTGGTAGTGGGGGATTACTGTGATTTCAGCCGCACAAATTTGCGTTTGCCGACTTGCAAGACAACGGGCAGCATAGACGGGCGGATGGTCAACTGTGGGTCATCGACTTGTTCACCATCGAGCCGGATTCCGCCATTTTTCATAAGGTCTTTGGCTTCGCGCCCACTGCCAACCATGTGCAGTCGTCTCAGAATGTCCAACACACGCTCATCGTCAGTCAGAGTCGCTTCGGGAATGTCATCAGGGATACCGCTGCCATCCTTATTGCGATAGACCTCATCCCAGCGTTTTTGCGCGGCTTCGGCGTCTGCTGGACTGTGGAAGATGCTCACGATTTCACGCGCGAGATTCATTTTCACTTCGGCAGGATGCAGCTTGCCTGATGCCAGACCCCGTTCCAATTCATCCAGTTGATTTTGCTGCCAACCGAGAATCAGTTTGTGAAATATGGGCATGGCCCTGTCCGGGACGCTCATCACCTTGCCGAACATATCCCAGGGTTCAGACAATAACGGAATGTGATTGCCCAAACTTTTACTCATTTTGATGTCACCATCTGTACCGGGTAGACTTTCGCCCATGATGATGGCAATTTGCGGTTTCTGACCTAACCCCTGTTGTAATTTGCGTCCCGCGACGAGGATATTGAACAACTGGTCTTGACCACCGACCTGCACATCCGCTTCCTGTGCGACAGCATCATAGGCTTGCATCAGCGCATAGAAGAATTCATGCAGATAGATGGCTTCGCCGGCATCCATGCGTTTGCTGAAGTTGTCGCGCGCGAGGAACTGTTGTACGGTGAAATTGCTCGCCAGATTAATGAGATCGGCAAAGTTCAACTCCTGAAGCCATATATGGTTATGCTTGACCTTCGTCTTGTTCCGGTCAAGAATTTTGAAGGCCTGTTCCGCATAGGTGCGGGCATTTTCCTCGACCTGCTCGGCGCTGAGCTGGTCACGGGCTGTGTCTTTGTCAGACGGGTCACCAATCAGGCTGGTAAATGTGCCGATCAGGAAGGTGACATCGTGCCCGAATTCCTGAAATTGCCGCAATTTCCGCATCGTGATAGTATGCCCAAGATGTAAATCTGCTGTGCGCGGGTCATATCCACAGTAGACGCGCAGGGGGCGGCCTTCTTTTTCCGCTTCAATAAGACGTGCGCGCAGGTCACGTCGCATATTTTCTTTTATTTCCGGGTCGCCATATTCTGCGCCGGACATCAAAACATCAACCTGTTCATCAATTGTGGGCATGGGTTAATCCTGTTACTGCTGCCAGATGTATGTGTGGATAATTGCGCGCAAGTATACCATAGCGATGCGCCCTTGTTCAGGTTGCGCGCTATTGGCTATAATTTTGGGAATTATGGTATACTTCGGTTATGATTTAAACCTTTGTGAACCATTATAGGCCAACAATTAATCGAGCGCCAAGAGGATAAACCGCCGATGGGAACAATGACCAGCGCCGAAGTGCGACAGGCATTCTTGGATTTTTTTGAGGAAATGCACCACCGACAAGTGCCTTCCTCTTCACTTGTGCCGGGGAACGACCCGACCCTGCTCTTTGCCAATTCCGGCATGGTGCAGTTTAAAGATGTGTTTCTGGGGACAGACAAACGCGATTATACGCGCGCGACGACTTCGCAGAAGTGCCTGCGCGTCTCTGGCAAACACAACGATGTCGAAGAAGTCGGCCCCTCACCGCGTCATCATACGTTTTTTGAGATGCTGGGCAACTTCAGTTTTGGCGATTATTTCAAGAAAGACGCGATTCGCTTCGCCTATGACCTGTTGACTAAAGTCTATAATCTGCCGCCAGATCGTCTGGTCTTTACCGTCTATGAGAACGACGATGAAGCCTATAACCACTGGGTGAAAGATGTCGGGGTTGACCCCAAACGGGTGGCGCGGATGGGGCCAAAGACCAATTTCTGGCAAATGGCGGAAACAGGGCCATGTGGCCCAACCAGCGAAATCCATTGGGATCATCATCCTGAGATGGGTGAGGATTCGATTATCGAGATGCTTCAACGTGAAGATGATCGCTTCCTCGAAATCTGGAATCTGGTTTTTATGCAATTCAACCGTAAACAGGCCGACCCACACCATACCGGTCAGTGGGATGAACCGCTGCCTGCGCCCGGTGTCGATACGGGGATGGGGTTGGAACGCATTCTCAGTGTGGTACAGGGCGTCGAATCCAACTATGAAACTGACCTGTTTACGACGATTATTGACGCGACGCAGCGTTTGACCGGACACACCGATGCTGAACGCGATGCCAATATTGTGTCGTATCGTGTGATTGCTGACCACATGCGGGCGGCGGTGTTCCTCATCAGCGATGCGGTGCTGCCCGGCGCGAAAGGGCGCGAGTCGGTCTGTCGTCTGGTCATTCGGCGCGCGGCGCGTTTTGGTAAGAAACTCGGTTTTGATGAACCGTTTCTTGGCCCGGTTGTTGATGCCGTGATTGATGTCATGGGCACGCACTATACCGAGCTGGTCGAAAAGGCCGATTTCATCAAGCGCACGATTACGCTGGAAGAAGAACGTTTCCATCGCACAATGGAACGCGGTCTGGCAGAACTGGATACGATGTTGAATCAACTGCCAGAGGCGGGAACGCTGCCGGGCGACAAAGCCTTTTATCTCAAAGCGACGCTCGGCCTGCCAATACAGGTGACCAAAGATATTGTTGAAGAACGTGGATTCAGCCTTGATGAGGCTGGATTTGAAACCGCTGAAGAAGAACATGCCCGTATCAGCGGTGGTGGTCAAGCGATGGGCGAAATGGAATTCGGTGAATTTTACAACGACCTGTTATCC
>CAZTLI010000304.1:0-6765 GCA_964614375.1 uncultured Anaerolineaceae bacterium | reverse complement strand
CGAGACCAGATCATTTTTCTGGGTCTGCATAAGGATATGCAGTTCATGGCAAATTTTTATGCGGCATGTGATGTTATTGGCCTGACAAGTGATACGGAATGCTTCGCGCTGGTACAGGTCGAGGCGATGCTATGCGGGACACCCGTCGTCATGACCGATACCCCTGGTGGGCGCGTACCTGTCCAGAAAACGCAAATGGGTAAACTAGCCCAACAAGGCGATGCCACTTCGATTGGTGAAGCGATTGTTGATGTCATACAGAATCGCGACCAGTATGTGCATTCGCGCGAGGCGATTGCAGCGCACTTTTCTTTTAAGGAAACGGTAGATCGCTACGAAAATCTATTCCAGCAATATGCGAGAGGTCGCGATGGTGGATAGCGAACGCATTGCGATGATGACGCGCAACGAAGCAGATATGGCCTTCAAAAAGCGCGTCCAGACCATTTTTGAGTGGATTGACCCTCAGGATGATGACCTGATTCTGGATATGCCGTGTGGACGCGGCTTTTACCTGAATATGTTTCGCTATGTGAGCCAATGTAAGCTGGTCGGGGCAGAACTGGATGCGGAAATCATCGACAAGGCGCGTCGTAATGTGGGGCATTTGCCCGATGTGGCTTTGAATCGTGCCAATATCTATGCGCTGCCCTATCCCGATAGCACATTTGATGCGGTCATTTTGTCTGAAATTCTGGAACATATTGACGATGATGTTGCGGGATTACGAGAAATCTATCGTGTGCTGAAACCGGGCGGTGTCGTGGCGATTACCGTACCGAACGCCAATTATCCCTTCTGGTGGGACCCCATCAATAAATCGCTTGAGGGCGTGTTTAATACGCACATTAGCCGAGGGCCATTCGCGGGGATTTGGGCGAATCATGTCCGGTTGTATCAGGCAGATGAATTACGCGACGCGACGCTTGCGGCAGGATTTATCGTCGAAGAAGCGCGCGCCTTTACACATCATTGTTTTCCCTTCATCCATAATCTGGTATATGGTTTAGGTAAACCTTTGTTAGAATCGGGCCTGATGCCAGCTACACTGGCAAACGCGGCTGACCGGACTACATTTGATAAAAATAATGGCAGCCTGCTCAATCCAATTAATCTCGGATTGAAAATACTCAATTTTTTTGACAGGAAGAATGTGATGAGCGAACCGCCGGGTCGTTCCACAGTAAATTTGTGTATCAAGGGGCGGAAGCCAGATGACAGTGCCACCTGAACGTGACGATGCATCTCATGAATTTGACATAGAATCTGAGCCTTCGGATGCTCGTAGTCAATCGCATGAAGCATCGCTGTCCGCAACTGATGTAGACACCATTACCCGTTTCGACACGGAAGATGGTGGCGAACTGGCGGATGAGCCTGCTTCGCGTCAACCAATAGTCCGTGAGCCAGAAACGGAAATAGGTGATTTTGAGGAATTGACTCTGGCGGAGGCATTGGGGCAATTTTTACACGCGCCGCGCACAACCTGGCGGTCTATCCGGCAAGTGGCGCAAATCACTGTTGAAGATAGTGGTTCTTCGGCCTCATTGTCTGTTCCCGTGCCTGATGCGTTAACAGCGCCTTCCAGTAGATTATCCCCTGTGCGTTTTTCAATCGCCTGGTTGGATGACGCTGAACGCAGGGAACAAATCCTGTTAGTAGGAATGCGCCTGCTCGCGTTTGTATTTGCGCTGATTGGGAGTGTCATCCTCGTCAATTCCCCCGTGCGGATTGAAGAACAGACTTTCCCTCAAGGCGCGCCCTTTTTAGTGTTGGGGGTGCTCTGGTGGCTGGCGGCGACACTGTATCTCCCACTGGTCGAATGGTGGAGTGCAATGTCTGCCGAGGAGCGCCGCTGGTCACTGATTCGGGCAGCAGTCATCGCCATTTTGCTGGTCGGTTTCATCGTTGCCTATAATCTATTTTTTTCTGCGCCCAATTACCCGTCTGTGTGGCTGGTTTTAGGCGTCGGCACGCTTGTCGTGGGGGTGGGCTATCGGTTGAACCATCGTCGGGTAAAGCGTAAACGACGGAAATTGTTGCCAGAGGCGAACGGTGAAGACAACGAACTTGAGGCAGTAGCGTTTGCTGGCGATGCCTTGTCAACTGCTGATGACAGTGTTGAATTGTCGGCGTCGTATTCTGCATCGGGCTTTTTTGGCATCAGTTTTGCCAAATTGGTGCTGATTCCGCTTGGACTTGTATTGAGTATCATCGCGTGGTTTGCGGCGACGGGCAATCAATTCACCTTCATTGGCTTCTGGTCGTGGATGATTAGCATCGGTGTCTGGTTTTATGTATTGCTTCCTGATAGCTGGAATCCACTCGACACGATCAGTAGCCTATGGGTGAAAGTCCAGACATTTCGGCCTCGTCTGAATTGGACAGTTATTGCCCTTATCGGCATTTTACTGATTGGCGCGTATTTCCGGCTGCATAACCTGCACACAGTGCCGCCCGAAATGACCAGCGATCACGTCGAAAAACTACTCGATTCGCAGCGGGTGTTGGATGGCACGCATCAGATATTTTTCCCCAATAATGGCGGACGTGAACCCATGCAGATGTATCTGATGGCGTTCTTCTCGCAATTGCCCGGATTAGGGATGAATTTCGACACGCTCAAATTACTGGCGGTAATCGAAAGTTTAATCACGCTGCCTGCATTGTGGTGGATGGGGCGCGAGGTCATCGGGCGAAACACGGAACACAATCGTCGCCTGGGGAATACGGTCGGGTTGATCATGGCGGCTCTCGTTGCGGTGAGTTACTGGCATGTGGTCATGACTCGTTTATCGCTGCGTATTATTTTGATGCCGTTGTTTACTGCGCTGCTAATTGTCTATTTGGCACGCAGTTTGCGTTCAAACAATCAAGGCGATTTTGTCAAAGCGGGCTTGCTGCTCGGCATTAGCTTTTATACCTATCAGGCGTCTCGAATGCTCCCGGTGGTGGTTGTAGCCGGTGTAGTATTGGCGATTCTGCTGCGTGGACGCACGTTTGAGACCAATAAACGTTATGTCGCCAACTTGATTGTATTGGCGTTGATGGCGTTGGTGGTGTTTGTGCCGCTATTTAGTTTTTCGCTCGATTCGACTGTGGATGGCCCGCTGCACTTCTGGATGCGGACATCTGGACGCTTATTGGGCGACGATTTAATTACGACAACCGACGATACAGGACGCATCATCACCCGCAACGCAACCTTTGAGGAGCGGGTGCAGGCCTTTAGCGAAAATGTGCCGGTATTAATGTCCAATATTCGCAATGCACTGTTGATGTACAACTGGAAGGGCGATGTCGCGTGGATTAATGGTGTGCCGAATCAGCCCGCAATGGATGCCTATACGGGCGCGCTGTTTATCTTGGGCCTTGTTGCATGGGGGGCGCGCATGGTCAAACGACGCGACCCGGTAGATTGGCTCATGCCTGTGATGTTGTTCATCATGCTCATGCCGTCGGCTTTGTCGATAGCCTATCCATTGGAAAATCCGAGCGCCACCCGCACCAGTGGGACACTGCCAGAAGCCTATCTGTTCACGGCGCTGCCACTCGCCATTTTAGTATTGGACATTGCGAAGTTATCGATCCGACGCTGGGGTTATGCCATTGTTGGTGGACTACTGGTGCTCGTCGTCGGTGGGTCATATATCGCCAATTCGTATACGGTATTTGAACGCTATCCGCGCACATACTACAGCCCGTCATTACCGTATTCAACTGCTGGTGAGGTCATGCGTGGGTTTGCAGCGTTTGGTGGTACATATGGTAATGCGTTCATGGTTGCCTATCCTTATTGGTGGGATCATCGCGCTGTCGGGTTAGAAGCAGGTCTGGTTGATTGGCCTAACGGTATCCTGTCGATACAAGATGTGCCCACGTTCCTGTATGAAGCGTGGCTTCGGCAGGGTGTTTATCGCTTTGACCCGGATCGTGACATTTTGTTTTTCTATTCAGCGCAAGACGAAGATGCAGAGCGACTGCTGCAAGAGTGGTTCCCGGATGGGCGCGTTCAGCGAATTGTGCCGGATGTCCCGGCACAGGCGGAAGACGCTTTTATGATTTATACTGTGCCTGCGATGGGTGTGGATGCTTTCCTTACGTTTTTGTCTGAACAGGGTGTTGTTGCATAGGCGCTACCCGGCACCTTTTTTGAGGATATTGCGCTGTAATCGTGTATATCGAGTGGGTTAATCCATCATTTCATGTAATCATTTATTTTCATTTGGTCGATAGGATGTCAAAGTGGGCACACGCTCACTTTTGTGCTTAGAAATATCGCTGCTATAACAGGTTGGTGCATGGCAGAAATACCATCTGAAACACAAGTTGCTGAACAATCGACTTCAATACCCTCACGCATCTCCGCTCATCGGCAGAATGTCGTCATTGGGGCGTTGCTGGTACTTATCCTACTTGTGGGCGGCAGCTTCCGCTTCATGGGGTTGAATTGGGATGATTTTTCGGCATGGCATCCTGATGAACGCTATTTAACGCTAAATTTACTGCCGCATGTGGGTGGGGCGCTGGAGTTCACTCCCGACGGGCCGACGATTGCGTTACTGGCGCGCATTGGTGAAGATCGTTTTGCTTATGTCGAGCAGATGACGATTGCAGATGTCCCTGTGGGCGCGCCAGATGGGACGTATGCCGCCGATGCTGCCTTTGTTTTCAGCGACAATACACAGATTTTTCCAACTTATAACGAGACGATTGAAGCCCTATTAAGCGGTGTGGTAGATGCGGTGTTTGTGGATGAACTTCCGCCCGGTGAACCAGACCGATTGCTATCGCTTGGCGTCGAAAATATCCAGCAAATTGATTCAGTTATGGTACAGCAGACCCGCTGTATA
The DNA here is from genome assembly GCA_964614375.1 of uncultured Anaerolineaceae bacterium. Classification (GTDB taxonomy): domain Bacteria; phylum Chloroflexota; class Anaerolineae; order Aggregatilineales; family Phototrophicaceae; genus CAZTLI01. Next base: position 1,912 of record CAZTLI010000304.1, on the reverse strand, counting down.
CGACGCTATCCGGGCACAAATGGTATTGGCAATTATTTTGATACACAATGTTCGCCCTGGAATCCCCACAACGCCGGTTCTGGCGGTTATGCCTATGGCACACTGCCGCTGCTGATGGCGCATTGGGCGGGGACATTCATCCAGCAAGATAATGCCCTTGCTAATCTGTTTGATTTTCAAGGTTGGCCTATGGTGTGGCGGGCGCTATCGGCTTTCTTTGACACATTCGCGATTCTGCTGGTTTTTTTGATTGGTCGCCGCTTGCATAATAATTGGGTCGGTTTGTTAGCGGCGGTGTTATATGCCTGTGCGGTACTGCCGATACAGAAGGCACATTTTGGCACAGTCAATGCCATCACCAATTATTTTGTGATTCTTGCAATATTGTTTGCTGCGTATGCACAAACACGTTTTCGTTACGGGTATTACGTGGGCTTTGGGTTGGCATTCGGTGCGGCACTAGCCGGACGCATTAATACGATTCCGCTGGCTGGATTGATTGTGCTGGCGTCCATCCTGCGTGGATTGCCCGTGTTCGATGGACGATTGCCCTGGAATGAGCGTCAGCGGCTGCTGATTCAACACATGCTGGCCCTGTCTATCGCGGGGATTTCGTCGCTGGTCATGTTTAGACTGGCTAATCCACACGCATTTACCGCCACAGGTATCATTCCAACAGGGATAAACCCCCGTTGGCTGAATGATATGTCCAGCGCCAGTTTTGGCATTAGTGGCTACGTGGATAGCCCACCGAACTGGCAGTGGTTAGGGCGTCCAAGTTATCTATTCCCGCTAAAGGATATGCTGTTGTGGGGTATGGGATTGGCCTTTGGTATCGCCGCGTGGTTCGGTTGGGTCTGGGCGGGGTATCGCTTCTTGCGAGGGCGAGTCGGTTCGACGCAGAATATGCTGCTGCTGGCATGGGTATTGGTCTATTTTGGATGGCTCGGCAGGCAGTGGGTCATGACCATGCGTTACTATCTGCCCCTCTATGGCGCGCTGGCTGTACTGGCTGCATGGGCGTTGTGGGAATTGGCGCGGCGTGTGCAACTGCCCGAAATTTCCATTCGAAGGCGTTATCTGGTCTATGCAGTCGTGGGCTTTGTGCCCGTTTTTACGCTCCTATGGGCATTGATGTTCACCAATATCTATCGGCATCAACTCACGCGCGTACAGGCGGCGCGCTGGCTGTGGGAGAACGTGCCCGGTGACTTCTCGATGCAGATGGAAGGCGTTGAGGGGTATGTTCCCCTCATCAACATTCCGATTCTGAACACGGGTTACGTCGGCAGCGCCGATCCGATTTTGTCGCAGGCGAGTTACTATGCGCCGAATCTACCTGTGTTTTATGAGTTCGTCGCGCCCGCTACCGGGCAAGTATCCGCTATCTATGCGCCACATTTGGCTGACCCGCAGGGCGATGATGATTTAGAGACGATGCAATTTTCGATTGCGGCGGCGGATGGCACGGTTTTAACGCAAGTGATGCTGACATCGGATTTTGTGTCGGACGGACATCCACTCGGCAATAGTTATGATATTCCGCTTGATGAGTCTATTGTCCTGCGTGAAGGTGAACGGTACACCTTTCGAGTAGAATTGATCAATGGCGATGAACTTATCGGTAGTGGCATGGTTGTTGCCGATGAAGGCGCATGGGATGACCAAATCACCGCCACGCGGATTTGCCGCCAGCCGTATGATGTCACATTTGCCAGTGACCCGCCACCGGGTATTGTCGGTTACAACGAATGTAACTCGGTACAGGCATGGCACGCACTGGTCAACGCTTTTGACATGGCGATGTCGCTGGGTGTCGATACCCAGTTCAAGGTCGATAATATTTTGCTCGGCCTTGATAATGTCGATTACATCACGATTAGCAGCAACCGCTTTTATGACACGTTGACCC
>CAZTLI010000303.1:1742-6778 GCA_964614375.1 uncultured Anaerolineaceae bacterium | reverse complement strand
CTGCTGTGTTTCGCCGATGTTGATGCTGACATACGACGCCAGGCAGATTTGATTATTAATCCGTCGCTGTTCGGTGGTGGTCGTCCGTTCAAATATCACATCTCTATCAACATCACTCGAATCGAGGCTGGTGACGAAGGTGCGTCCGTCTGCGAGTTTGTAGCCAGCGCAGTTACGCAACACCCAGATTCCGGTAATGTCCTGCCAGTCGGTACGGATAGTCGTGCCGTTAGCGTCAAGCACAGTGTCCAGAAAGCCGGAGCGCGTGATGTCGCTGGCATAACCATAGTCTTCCAGATAGAAGGTGCGCGATTGTCCATCTACAATGCCCGCAACAGCTAAATCACCGCCTGTCGCACTGACGCGCTGCGCCCAACTGTTGATGATGATGGTCTGTCCCGGCGCGAAAATCAGGCGGATGTTGCCACCTTCGGACGAAATGCCTTGCCGCCCCTGACCACTCAACACACTGTCGGCATGGAATTCAACCCGCGCGCCAGTGGCAGGAAATTGGCTGATGGTCTGCACACCGTTCACGAATTCTGCTGGAATAGTCGTGCCGCGATTGGCGGCGTCGGTCACGTCACCTAAACGCGGCTGGACATTGCCCGAACCATCAAATTGTGCCGTAATGGTATAGGTCAATGGACGGGTGATTTGTTGGAGGTCGCTGGCACGCACCAAACGCACCGCGACGGTATAGAGTCCCGTCTCGCGCAGTTCAATTGCGTATGGCGCACCGGTGGAGATGCGCTGGTAGGCGCGCACTAAATCCATCCCCTGAAACACCGCATATTCGACAGGCACAGGAATGTCGTCTACATCAAAGACCAGCCCTAATCCCGCCTCTTCATTGGTCACCGAAAATGCCCAGAAATCGCCCATATCCGTTGGCGACACACTGCCATTGATGGGCTGACGCGGTGTGAGCGTGCCGTCGGTATCATTGGGCATCAAAAACAGCGGCGTAGTATCATTTTCCATCAAATAACGCACGTCATCGCACAGGCCGGAGGCTACTTGCAGGGGTGGGGCAGCGCGCCCAATTGGGATGTTGATAAGCACTAATCCCATGACGATAGCGATAAGTATCCATGTGTGAAAGCGGGTGCTGGCGCGCGCATGTGGCATTGGTTGACTCCTGCCCGACAACGTGTTGCTACTTTGTCTGGAATTTTGGCTTCCCAGAACAAGCCGTTACTCGTAAGATGAAACGTGATTTTCTGTGGGTGATTCGCCCCTCTATATAGGATTAATGCTATCCACTAATGACCAAACAGGCAACCTTATTCGTATGATTTCGGTAGTGTAATTGTTAACGAAAGGTCAATGTTGATGACAGTCCGTTGTACGTGGTGTGGGGATGACCCATTGTATGTGCAGTATCACGATGAAGAATGGGGCGTACCTTGCCATGATGATGCGCGTTGGTATGAGATGCTGATTCTGGAAGGCGCGCAGGCAGGATTGAGTTGGATAACGATATTACGAAAACGGGCCGCCTATCGCGTGGCATTCGATTCGTTTGATGTGGAAAAAGTCGCGAAATACGATGATGATAAGGTACGGGCGTTGTTACAAAATCCCGGCATCATTCGTAATCGGCTCAAGATTACATCGGCTGTCAGTAATGCCCATGCGTTTCTTAACGTTCAGGCCGAGTATGGGCGTTTTGATGACTACATCTGGCAATTTGTGGATGGACAGCCCATTAATAATGCGTGGCGGTCATTGTCAGAAGTTCCAGCAGAGACGGTTCAATCAAAGGCAATGAGCAAGGACTTAAAAAAGCGCGGATTTAAGTTCGTTGGGCCAACGATTTGCTATGCGTTTATGCAAGCATGTGGTATGGTTAATGACCATATCACAGACTGTTTTCGTTATCACGAGGTTTAAGTACAATCAATGGCAGCCAACATCAAATCAGCTAAGTCCTATCGCGCACTGCTGTCACGGCTCTATACGCAAACGATTAATGATTATGAAGCGATGGCGAACGAGCGCGCACGGCTACATCGGGAAGAATGGGACGCTCATGTCGATGAATCGATTCAGTTTGAAATTGAGATTTTCGCGAATGATATTCGGGAATATATGTCGCGCATTGTAGGAACACCGGGACTGGAGATTACAGGTCGGCATTTTGTAGAAGACCCCGAAAAAGCCATCCAACATTTGCAAGATATGCGGATATTTAATACCGAACATTTTGTGGACTGGTTTTTTTCATCCGAGACAGACTATCCCCGGCTCAAGCGTTATGTGCAGTTGCTGGATTACGCGCGCTTACTGGTAATCGAGTACATTGGCCTCTATCAGTTAACCCCGACGAGCAAAACGTAACAGGGTGTGCTTTCGAGTGGCGGATTTGCAGCTACGACAATGCGGCTTCTGCCAGCATAAACTCTAAGACATCCGCATCATAGAATGTGGCTAATCGTTCCGCAGTGTCGTTGAGTAACTGCATCTCGCGCGGGCTGAAATTGCGATGGGGTTCAACAGTCAGGGACAAGGTATTTTTTGACTGTTTCATACGCCATGTTCCTGCGATACGCCCATCAAACAGCACCACCGCTTCAATTTGTCCCGCTGCACGATATACCCGCTTATAATCGGCTTCGTCTAAAAACCGGGTTTTGTCTTTATAGCTGACATTGATGACATCAAACTTGGGTAAAAGCGCGCACTCCGGCAGGCTGTCATCGCCCAGTAATGAAACATCCTCCGTCCGAAGATAATAATCGCCCTTCCAACCATCGACCTCTACGGGCACAAGTACATCGCCAATCGTATCCCATATCTCGCGGGCATCGCGCACCCGCATCCCCGCCCAGAATGCGAAGTCCTGAATGGTGGCAGGGCCATAAGCGGCTAAATAACGCCGTAGTAGCTGCTGCCGTGCAATCGTTTCGTCTTGAATTTCCCACATCATATCTGGCAGCCAATTATCACGACGGACGAACGTTTTCCCCTCGCCAAAGAGCACGTCACCCTGAAATGCCAGCGCAAATACATCCAGTCCCCAACCTGTGCCCTCCATATCCGCGAGTAGTGGAATTTTCGCGTGAAGCTCGGCACGACTGAGCGCGCCATCGGCCAGCAGTTTCATGACATTTGTGCTAATTTTACGCAATTGCTGGCGTTTGATACCCCGCGTGCGCTGCATGAAGCCATAAAAATTCTCCAGTAACGACGACCCCATCGCCGCAACCAGCAGCGGCAAATCATCGCGATTGAGCGTGTGCAGGGTCGTGCGTACTGTCCACGTCTTGACCAGCTTGCGCCATTCATACAGGGCTTTATCCACCCATTCTGGCGTCAAACTGGTTGTGCGTGCCCAGAGTGCTCCCGGCAGGCTGGCTGCGTATTGCGTTTGAATCACAATCAAATCGCGAGTCACATCCAGCGGTGCGGGAGACGGTTTCAATAGGTGCTGGCGTTTGAATGTAAAGCTGTTCGCCTGTTCAGGAGAGAGTGATAACATACACTATCCATTCACAAATCGGACAGAATAGATCGGTGGCAGTTGATTGCTCAAACTCTGCCACGATTCACCATCATCATCAGAGACAAATACATTGCCCGTTGTTGTGCCAAAGGCCATCCGGCTGCCACTGCGATCCAGTGCATGACGGTAAACCACGTCGTAGCAATTCTCTTGCGGCAGCCCGGCGCGGAAGTCTGTCCACGTTTTGCCGCCATCATCTGTCCGGCAGACACACAAGGCACGATCAACCGCCACACGATAGGCATCGCTGACGGCGGGCACAACCCACGCGACATCGCCATTGTCATCATCGACAGAAACAGCAAAACCAAAGTTGACCGGGCCATTTTCCTGCGAGACTTTTGTCCATGTTGCGGCGCTGTCTGTCGTGCGGAAGACGCCGCAGTGATTTTGCTGCCAGAGCTTATCCGGTTCAGCTTTGCTGCCCATGATAAAATGTGGGTCGTGACCAAATTCAGCCTCAGGATTGGGCAAAAAGTCTGCCCGCAGTCCTTTATTACGCCCAAGCCACGACTCGCCACCATCTCGGCTCTCATATACACCGCCCACGCTAATTCCAGCGATGAGATGATTGCTATCGCGCGGGTCAACAATCAACGAACACAGCCCTGGATGGTCGCGCCCGCCACCAAACCACCATTCTTTGCGTTCGGGCACATTCCACAGCGGCGTCACCAGTTGAAAGCTATCGCCGCCATCATCACTCTGGAATAGGCCGCCCGGTTCTGTGCCGAGATACAGTCGATCCGGTTGGTCGTCGCCGCCGGGTGTGAGATACCAGAGATAGCTGGTGGCTGCGGGGACACCCTCTTTAAGTTCTTCACCTTCGGGATAGGCGGGTGCAGGCACTTCTTCCCATGTTTTACCCATATCTTTGGAACGATGCAGTTTTTGTGCCCAATGCCCATGATCGAGACACGCCCACAGCGTATTGCTGCGCGGGTCAACGGCTGAGTAGGAAATCGGAATAGCCGTGTGCGCCTCACACATCAACCGCCACTGCCGATTGCTGTATTCATAAATCAATAAGCCCTTACGTGTACCAAGTACCAATACATTCGACATCATTTTATCCTTTTAGTTGTGCTATAGGGGAATGGGCGATTCATCGGGCGATTCATCGGGCGATTCATCGGGCGACTTAGGCGCCGAAGCTGCCACCTGACAGCGCCTGAAACACAAACACCCGGCTTTCGGGTGTTACCGGGTCTCCTAAAGTTTCGCGGTCAGTAATCATATCCTCGCCGATGAAAATATTGACATGCTTACGCAGACGTCCATGTTCATCCATGATGTAACCCGCTAGACCGGGGAAGCGTTCATCCAATGTGCGGATGATTTCCGCCACAGTTGCGCCTTCAACCGCAGTCTCACTCAATCCGGGGAAGTAACGATACAAATGACTTGTGAATTTGACCGTTGCCATACACTAATCCTCATACAATTGTTCTAATTATAGAACAGGTGTTTGTAATATGTCAAATAATTGTTTGTAAAAGGTTTTTAACCTGTGACAGATTCTGTCGCA
>CAZTLI010000303.1:0-1642 GCA_964614375.1 uncultured Anaerolineaceae bacterium | reverse complement strand
ATATGTCAAATAATTGTTTGTAAAAGGTTTTTAACCTGTGACAGATTCTGTCGCAATACGATTGAATTCGGTAAATTTTTGGCGTTTCTGTGACCCATTTGACGCCGTTTTTACGTATAGGACAATGAACAGGTGCAAATCGGATAGGCGCATTATCGGCCTTTGAAATGCACCCGCAACGAATAATCTTCACGGAAATGCCCATTTCACAGTGTATAATGGGCATGTCGAACGGAAAGAGGAGTTGCCATGCGCGTAATTGTTCATACTGGCAAGGGTGGTGTCGGCAAGACCAGCATCTCGGCAGCGACAGCCCTGCGCTGTGCCGAAATGGGATTAAAGACCATCGTCATCAGCACCGACACAGCCCATAGTCTGGCGGATTCATTGGAAAAGACCATTGGCCCCGAACCTGTCGAACTGTATCCCAATTTGTGGGCGCAGGAAATCGACACCCGCTATTCGATGGACAAATACTGGGGCAAGATTCAAAAGTATCTAACCGCCTTATTCAGTCAACGCGGTGTGGATGAAGTGGTCGCTGAAGAGGTGACGATTCTGCCCGGTCTGGAAGAAGGCGCGCATCTCTTATGGATCAATGAGTATTTCAAGAAGGATGAGTATGATGTCCTGATTGTCGATTCTGCGCCGACTGCGGAAACCATTCGTCTGTTGAGCTTGCCCGATGTATCACGCTGGTGGCTGGAAAAAGTGATGGCGCTCACACGCGGCGCCGCGCGCATCTTACGACCCATCGGCAAACTCATTGGTCGTGCGTCCGACAAAGTGCCCGATGATGACGCCTGGGGACAGGTACAACTGCTGTTTGATACCCTTGACCATGTCCGTGAACTCCTGACAGACCCGGAAGTCGCCAGTATTCGTCTGGTGGTTAATCCAGAACGGATGGTCATCAAAGAGACACAGCGCACATTCACGTATCTGAATCTCTATGGTTATGCGACAGATGCCATTATCTGCAATCGGATAATTCCCGATGCCGTCACCGACCCCTATTTCGACGCATGGAAGAAGAAACAGCACGAAAACATCGACTTCATTCAAGAGGCATTCGGTCAACTACCCCTGCTGAAAGTGCCATTATTCGGTGGCGAAGTCAGTGGCTTGGACGCGCTGCGTGAACTCGGCACGCTGTTGTACGGCGATAGCAATCCTGCTGAACAACTGTTTCATGGCGTCACACACAAAATCGAGAATCTGGCAACAGACGGTAGCGAAAAGGTGCTGCGTGTGCCGCTGCCGTTTGCCGATAAGAAAGACCTCGATCTGTATCGTTCGCGGGATGAATTGACGCTGCGTGTGGGGCCATACCGCCGTAACATCGTTTTGCCTTATGCTCTGTGGGATATGGAAATCGCCGATGCCCGATTTGAAAATGCCTTCCTCAACATCCGCTTCATCCGTACCGACACCGATAAAACCACTGCATAATGGGTCTGACAAGCAGCCATTGACCAATGGCGCGGCAGAACATCCTGTAGCGGAATCTGTCGCGCCACACAAACCACACCCTATCCCATCTGTCCCTGAACCTGTTTCGTCGCCACATCCACCCGCGCGCCCACGTTCGCTGCGGATGATTTTGCGTTTCTGGCGCACGAACTTATTCGCGCTCTGGTTG
>CAZTLI010000302.1:0-6783 GCA_964614375.1 uncultured Anaerolineaceae bacterium | reverse complement strand
CGTGTGCAGCTGTATCGGATGTCTGCGGATGGACGGAAAATTGTGATGGCACTGCTTAATCCGGGTGCGATTTTTGGGCACATGGCGCTGGTAGGGCAGCGCCTGCACAATACGTTTGCCCAGGCATTGGATGACTGCTTGATTTGTGTGTGGGATCGTTCGCAGGTGGAGCGCGTACTGGTTGAAAAGCCAGAAGTCGCCCTGCGTTTTCTGGATGCAGTGGGGCAGCGTTTGGTGCAGGCCGAACAGCGATTAGAAGATGTGACATTTCGGCGAGTAGCGGCGCGATTGGCGGCGTTGTTACTCCAACTCGATGCGGAGGCCGAGACGCAGGGGGTACTCCGTGGCTATACCCACCAGTACCTCGCCGATATGCTGGGCACCTATCGCGAGACAGCGACCCAGACCCTCAATGAATTCAAAAGTCAAAATTGGATTCGTATCGGCAGAAAAACGATAGAAATTTTAGATATTGAGGGCCTAAAAACCTGTGCAGCAACGTGATAAATGCGCTGCTGCACCATGATGATCGATGATGATGAATGATTGCAGGTGGTTCGATTAGCGGCGAATTGCGGCTTCTACACAGCGCGCACCCGTGTTACCCACAATTGTTCCGTGGCGGACACCCGCCGGAATTTCTACACGGTCTCCACCACGTAAGCGGATTTGCTCATTGGTTTCTGGCAAAACAATCTCTAAAACACCGTCCACTACATAGAGCACTTTGGCATAGCCATGACTACGAACACCATAGCGATGATTGGGATTATTCATCCACATATAAGGCCGTAAGCCTTCACTTTCCATCATCCGGGTAATGACATTTAACGTTGGGTGCTGCCCCCCTTCCCAGCGTCGTACACTCACCGTTTCCTGTCTAAGCGCCATAAAGTCCCTAACCTTGTGTAATTTAGCACAATCTCCCTATTATACAGGGATTTATTAATTTTAAGGCTTAACTTTACGCCAAATTCATACAAATTTTATATACAAAACAGCGGGATTTTACCGCGTGTTCAAACTTTTTTCCAGTAACCAGCCTGGTTCGTTTACATATTGTAACCTTCCGCGATGGTCTCGGTAATGCCAGCGTCCGGGGTCTTCGGCAACAATTTTATAGCCGAGGCGTTTATACAGGCGTAGGGCGTTGACATTGGTTTTGACCACCGCCAGCGACACGACCCGGAATCCCCGCTGGCGGATGATCGCTTCTGCCTCGTTCATGAGCCATGTGCCTATCCCATGCCCTTGAAACAAATCCATGACGCGAAACGCATAAATGTATGCGTGCGTGGTGCCATTGGCGAGGCGCATCGTATCGCTGTTGAATTGGATGAATACCTGCCCAATCGGGAAGCCGTTACTATCGGCAACCAGCATCAGCCGACTGCCCTTCAACTGCTGCTGATAGGCGCGGGCAATGAGACGACGAAAGTGGGTATATTGCCCGAACCATTCCAGTTTAGGCAAATCATCTTTCGTAGCAATACGCAGTGTAAGCGGCATTTCGATAGTCAGTTGACGTGGTTCGGCGCTGGTCATGAGGATTCGGTTTCCTGTATGAGCCTATGAAGTAAAGCCTGTTCTTCTGCTGCGCTGCGGATGTCGCCATCGAGCCATGCACAGCGCAGTTGATCCAAAATTTGCCGAAAACGCGGCCCCGGCGTGAGACCCATATCGCGCAGGGTGTGCCCGGTGGTGGTGGGCTGGATGTAGCGCCACTCTGTCACATAACGCTGAATGGTTTCGCGTATGGCGTGGTCATCTATCAGGACATACGCTGCCCACAATGCCATTTCAGGCACTTTTTCCAGCTTTTGCACGGTTTCGCCGGGGCGTTGATCGGGTACGATGAATTGTTCAGGCTGTTGCACAAGCCGCGCTGCCGCTAGCGACGAATTCGTTAGCCAATTCGTCAGCATCAGCCGGTCTGCAATCGCTTCAATATGTGGATAGGGTATGTGGCAGAGCAAGATATGCCAGTAATAGGCTGTTGTATTTGATAAGTCGATGTCCCATACAGGTTTTGTACCCCGTGCAATCTCAAATGCAGCAATTATGCTCCTGTCGATGACAAACTCCGGGTGAATCGCGTGGAGGATGTTCCGCGATCCCATTAACAGCAGCGCCTGTTCAGGTTGATTCTCTTGCAGCAGCAAATCCAGTTCGCTGCGAACCCGTTTACCTGTAATCCGGCGCAGCATCGGCAGTGCATGGTCAATCAGTTCAGAGGTGCGCGCCTCTATCGTGAAATTGAGCCGATGGGCGAAACGCACAGCCCGCAGAATCCGGGTCGGGTCGTCCACGAAGCTCAGGCTGTGCAGGATGCGAATAATCCCCTGCTGCAAATCTTGCCGCCCGCCATAGTAATCGACAATCTGCCACATCAATGCGGCGGGACTCAACTGAACAGCCAGTGTATTAATCGTAAAATCGCGCCGCTGCAAGTCCAGTTTAATTGAGCTATCGTAGACGGTTGGCAATGCCGTTGGATGCTCGTAAAACTCATTGCGAGAGGTGGCAAAATCAATATGGGTGGGCAATTCGTTCTCATTACTCAATCCAAGCGCTGTGCTGACACCGCTATCCAGCAGCCACTTCGCTGTGCCAAATGGACGATAGCTGTGGATATCGCCGCCAAAGCGATTGTGCAGCGCGGTGGCGAAGTCAATCGCATCGCCTTCCACCACAAAATCAATGTCCAGATTGCGCCGCTCCAGCAGCAAATCCCGGACAACGCCACCCACCAGATAGACATTCACCCCTTGCCCTTGGGCGAAATGGGCAACGTGGATAATCAGTTGGGCGATGGACGCACCTAAAACAGTCTCCACCTGCGTTTGTGGGATGGCGTCGGGTTGCTGGTAACGGGGATGCTTGCGCGCCCAGTGGTTGATAAGGTCTGTGCGGGTGACGATGCCGATGACCTTCTTCTGTTCATTGACGACGGGAATTTGACCCCAGCCCGATTCCACCATGCGATTTTCCAGTGTGGTGATGGTGTCGTCAGGTTGTAGTGTAATGCGCCCTGCCATCATCACATCCTTGACCAGCGTGCTTTGCAGCTGATGTTCAAGGGTGCGGTCTGCAATACGGCGAGTGATAAGGCCAACGACCTGCCCACCTTGCAACACCGGGAAGCCTTCATGCCCAATTCGGCGCATGTCTTGAATGACATCGGCAATTTTCTCGTTTGCATCAATCGTTTTTGCCCCGTAGGACATCAAGTCACCCACACGAACGACAGGCTGGACGACCGCCTCCAATTGCTGCCAGATGGTGTTGACTATTTCGTCCAGAGGGATGGTGCGAATGGTTGCAGATGCGGCGCGGCTGTGGCCTCCACCACCGAAATGCTGCGTGATTTTGGAGACATCAATCGCATCCGCACTGGAACGGCAGATGAGGTGGATTGTACCCTGAATTTCAACCACAACGACTAAGGCTGCCACTTCCAGCGTATCCCGCAGTTGATGCGCCACGCTGTTGATTTCGGGGATATATTTATCGACCTTCGCCACGCTAACGGTGATAATGTGGCCTTCGATGGTGCGATGTTGTGTGTGGTTACGAAGGATTTCAAACAGAGCTTGCTGGTCAGCATCCAGCGAATGGGCCAGAAAACGGCGCACGGTGTCTAAATCGGCGTGTTGATCGCGCAGCCAGGCCGCCGCCCGGATGTCCCGACTCGTCGTTAAGCCATAGGTCAATCGCCCGGTATCTTCATAGATTCCGAGCATGAGGAGTGTCGCTTCCAGGGGCGTGACGGGAATATTCAGCTTTTGGATGCGTTCGACCAGCAACGTCGTTGCCGCGCCCACCGTATCACATTCAAAGCGATAATTCGGCGGCGGATTGGCTTCGGGTACATGGTGGTCGATAACTGTGATTGGTGTTTTGCTGCTGACGCCCTTCATCTGTGGGAAGCGTTGGGTGTCTACCACAATGATATGTTTTACCGACTGTGGACGAAAGTCGTCGGCTTTGACAAAGGGCAAACTGCTGTGCCGATTCTGATACAGTGTCAAAAATTCACGCACATTACGATTGACACGGCTGGGCAGTACCGGTATCGCCTGCGGATTGAGTTTGTATGCGCCGAGCATCGCGGCAATCGCGTCAAAGTCGGCGTTTTTATGCGTCAGGATGATTTCCACAATAAAATCCGTCGGGCAGTCATTCAATTACAATTCATTCTACTCGCCATGCCGCAATAGGCCAGCCAGCGGGTGTGAATGTCACGGAGAGGCCGGGCACAGCGGTGTAGCTGATAGGCACAGCATACAGGTCGATAATATTATCTGTGCCGACCAGGGATGCCCATGCCATTCTGTCTTCGTCATTTATCCATGTGACTAACGCTAGATGTGCCTGCCCGCTGCTGAACAGGTCGGCGATGTCTGCTGCTTCGCTGTTGATGAGGCGGGTGGCGATGCCAGCACTCGATAAATGGTCGGCGATAGCGTTGTAGCCGGGTGTGTAGGCATAGGCTAAAGCTAAGTCCAGTCCGTCCGGGTCACCCAGATTTGCCAGTTCGGTGCGGATGTCGCGCGCAGGCAAGGAGTCGGTACTACTGGGACTTGTGCCGGGTATGCCCATCGCGGTGACGACAGCTATCGTGTCGATACTACGGCGGACGAGGTTCGCGATGGGTTCGTCATTCAGGGGCGCGATGGATGTATTCACCAGTAACGCGATGTGTGGCATCGTGGGCGATTGTGCCCAGCCTTCCCATATACCATAAGCCACGACAATATCATAGCGCGCGCCGAGTTCGGCAGCGCTGCCATTTTCGGCTACAGTGACCACCATGTGCCCATTGGTAATCGACTCAAAGTCAGCAATTGCGCCAGTTGTATTGGGTGCAAATCCATAACGCACGGCTGATGCGGCTGTGGGTAGCGCCGCAGGATTTTCAGTCGGAGTCGGTAACACCGCCGGGACGGGCGTCGCTTCCGGCGCACAAGCCGCTAGCAGATAGAGTCCGGCAATCAGCACAATGAGTCGTCGCATGACAGGCCTTAAGCTGGCAGCACCCAGGGGCTGACAATCGCGCGCTGATACATGCTGAGCGAGGTGGTCGCGTTGAAGAAGGCCAGCAGCGAAAACGCAATTGCGGCGTTGCGGTCGTCGCGTCCGCGCAGCATCGTGAACAATCCCGGCATGATGATGACCAGCCATGCCATATACAGAAAATAGGTCAATGCCCGGTCTGGGCGCAATCCCTGTATGAACATCACTCCCCCTATCGCCATAATCATCCCGGCAAGGACAGCGCTGGTCGCCACAGCGCCCCAAAAGTTGCCGGAGATAGACTGGTTACGTGCCGCCATCAACGCTGCCCATCCACCAAGAATGAGCGAATAGAGAATGTGTGCATTGAACAAAATGTCATGGATTGCGTTCATGTGCGACCTTTTAGGACGGTTAGGGACAGGACGATTGTAGCACTGGCCTGCGGTCAATGGTAGGCAGCGGTATGGTGATTGGGCGAAATCAAAAACCGGGCACACTGTCTGTACCCGGTTCGATGACGATGCCTGTGATGGCCTACAGCGTAATGATGGCGAACTGCGCCAGCAAAACTGCCACCAGCCAGACTATCACGACGATGTTGACGACGATTAAGCCCTGAATTTGCAGCGCGCCACTGCCATCGACAGACTGCGTGCCGCGCATATCCGTCGTGGGGCGCACGAACTGGCTGACAATCACGCCAAAAACCAGCACCACAGCCAGCCATACCGGGAAGACATGCTGCACAATCGCCGCCAGCAGGCACAGCGCCGCCAATACAATCGTGACGTAAATGGCGATGCGGGTATAGGCTTCACCCAGAATGATAGCCGTGTTGTTCAGTCCAGCGGCCTTATCCATCTCGAAGTCGCGAAGCTGGTTATACAACTGTCCGTAGACAGAAAATAAGGTTACTGCCGCCGCCACCAACCAGATGATTCCGGGCGAGTCGTGATAGATGAAATAACCCGCCAGCAGCAGCAGGCCACTGAGCATCAACGAATGCGACACGATGTCGGTGATGGGATAGGCTTTCAAACGAACCGGACGCCATGAATACAGGTGCGAGAGCAGCAAGGTCGCCATGCCAATGACGAACACCCACAATCCACCAAAGGCATACAGAATCAGCGTAATCGCGGCGACGAGGCGGCAGGCGGTGTAGCCAAATTTGCGTCCGATTTCGCCACTGGCAATCGGGTTCTTCTGGGCACGGGCCGGGTCACGGGCGTCGTCGGGGGCATCTTCGATGTCATTGATCATAAACGCATAGGCGACGGCGGCGATATTCGCCAGTGTGACGGCAGCCAGCCGCCAGTCAAGCAAGCCATTGTGATGATATGTCGCGAGAATCGCGCCCAGTAAGGTTAAGGGGACGACAAAAGGAATGAATTCCTTCCAGCGGGTTAAGCGGACGAGTCCGCGTAATTGTTGTTGGGTCGATGTTGGTTGTGCCAAAAGATTCCCTCATGATAGCTTTTCAGGTTGCATATAACCATCAAGAATAACACACTTTATCGCTAACCGTTACGTGAGAAGGTTGTGACGCTCCCCACACCTAAAGGCGAGGGCTGCTGAGCCACGCTTGCGGCAACCCGCTACGTTCTGGTTCACGGACACGTCCTGCCCGTTTTAATACATTCAATATCTACACAGTTTTCTGATTCTCAATATACTGCTTGATGATTGCCAACGGCGCACCGCCCACCGTTGCTACAAAATATGAATTTGTCCACAGTGTCGGCAAGCGGCTGGTGAGCCAAT
>CAZTLI010000301.1:4674-6795 GCA_964614375.1 uncultured Anaerolineaceae bacterium | reverse complement strand
GTAAAGCGGTGCGGTTCTTTACTGGCAGCATTAATCGTGCCGATTGCTTCACCGTCCACCACCAGCGGTGTACTGATTGCAGACCGCAGCCCCTGCTTCAGTAACATCTGCGTATCGGCTAAGGCGAGGGTTTCAAAGTCTTCGGCGATGTCCGCACGCTGCTCACGATAGACCTTGCCAATGAAAGTGTTATCCATCGGGATGACCACGCCCAACGGCACAGCCCCGGCTTCACCCTGTAGGGCGTGTAATTCCAAACCTGTCTTATCAGCCGTAACCAGCGCGACACTGGTACGATCATCGAGCAGAATTTCAGTCATTCTGATCGCAGCAATCTGGAAGACTTCAGCCGCCGTTTTTGCCTGAGCCAGTTCATTACTTAACTCATTCAACAGTGCGAGGCGACGCGCCTGTTCCGCTGTGCCTGCCAGCGCTTGCTCGGTCTGACCGAATAGACGCGCATTTTGCACCGCAACGGCAATCTGGTCTGCCAGTGTGGTTTGAATACGCACATCTTCAGCGGTGAAGCGGTTGGTCACGTCGGCCTGCACATCGAGCACACCAATGACCTGATTACCCGCAATCATCGGAATAGCCATTTCAGATCGTGTATCGGGCAGCAGTGGATTAGGCAAGAAATTCGGATTCCTGGTGACATCGTTCACCACAACCCCTTGATGTGTCCGCACTGCCTGTGCCACCAGACTTTCTTCACGACTCACCGGAATTTTATGCCCGCTGCTGACCATGTGGCGGCCTGTCTCGCCTGCGCCGGCTGCCAGTTGCAGTGTCTCGCCGGTGTCATCCAGTAAGTAAATATGGGCATGATACAGGTCAAAACTGGACTTTGTGAGGTTAGACACCTCTTGCAGCAGCGACTCAATGTCGAGATTGGTCGCGGCCTCCGCGCTCACGCGGGACACCGTTTCCATTTCACGCGCACGTTTTTGGGTTTCGTCAAAAGCGCGCATCTGTTCCAGCGTTTGGACAACGCGCGCTGCCACATCCTGTACGAGTAATTTTTCTTCGGATTTCCATTCGCGTTCGTGGTCTTCGCCGACAACAATCGTGCCAATGTGCTGCCCGCGTAATTCGATGGGGGTCACAATCCGATTCACCCCCTCGTCCATGTCGAGCGAAATTTCGTCATCCAGGGGTGTCGGGGTTTCAAGGTCATAACGATAACCAATTTTGCCGCCTGTACCCAGACGCCCCAGATACGTGCCCCATGATTCAGCCGTCAGACGCTGGCTCACAAGGTCGGCACGCGCCGCCGATTCTAACGCGGCATCGTAGGCTTGCGCGCCGCGCAGCGACGCTGCAATCTGGCTTGCCATCGCCTCGAACACCGATACATTGTCTCTATTGAATGTAAATGGCTCATCAGACTGCATATCGAGCACGCCAATCGTTTGACCCCCGGCAATCAGCGGCACCGAAAGCTCAGACCGTGTGGCTGGCAGCAGTGGGTTGGGTTTGTGAATGGCGCTGGCCTGTGTATTTTCTACCAGCACCGAACGACCCGTTTGCACGGCGTTTGCGACCAGTGATGTTTGCGACAATTCAAGGCGATGATTACGGGCCAATAGCTGTTCACCGACCTCGCCTGTACCTGCACGCAAAACGGCATAGCGTCCCGCTTCATCTATCAGATAGACCTGGGTGTAATACAGATGGAAGCGATCACGGATGAAGTTCACCACACGCGGCAGCATTTCTGATTCGGTCAATACGCCCGCTGCGAGCTGCCCCACCTCAATCGAGGCAACAAGGTCAGCAGTACGCTCTGCAACCTGGGATTCAAGGCCGCTAATCAGGTCTTGCAACTGGTTCGTCATTGAATTGAAGGAGTCGGATAACAACCCGATTTCGTTGGATTGGCGCACACTAGAACGGTGATCCAGATCGCCGCCTGCAATACGATTGGCATCGTTCGCCAGTTGATTGATTGGACGCGACAGCCGCGTGGCATACAAGAACGCAACCGCCGCACCGACGATCACCGCCAGCAGCGTGGCAACCACCGCAATCGACGATGCTGTGTTAAAGGACGTTAGCGCGTCGCCAATCTCTGTTTCTGCCAGCAACCCCGCCGAAATTTCGGGTATCCAGCGATACACG
>CAZTLI010000301.1:0-4574 GCA_964614375.1 uncultured Anaerolineaceae bacterium | reverse complement strand
AATCTCTGTTTCTGCCAGCAACCCCGCCGAAATTTCGGGTATCCAGCGATACACGCCGATAACCGAAATACCCGGACGATAGCTGTCGTAAATCCCCGATCCATTGCTCTCAATCAAGGCTTGCGAAATACCCTCGCTTTGATAGGCGCGATTCTGTGGAAAGCCTGCGAAAATACTGGGTGTGAGCAGGTAGTTGTTTTCCCGGCTCACCAGATAAGTTTCTGTCGTCGCGCTCAAGCCGGTACGTTCGGTCATAATTTGCGACAGAACGCCAATATTCAACCGTCCTGCCAGCACGAGCACTGTCTCGCCATTTTCGTTGCGGATGGGTTGTGTGATGACCATCGTCAGCGTATTCGTGCCGAGTTGGAAGTAGGGTGGTTGGATATAGTCATTCAGCAAGCTATTGGCAAAATAAGGTTGATTCGTAACGACTTTGCCAACACTGACCTCATCAGATGCGGCGATGACCTGCCCATCGAGGTTGTAGACGAAAAATTCCTCAAACAAGGGTTGTGCAGGCAAGATGCTGGCAAGAATCGTGCTTGAGAAATTCTGTGATTGCAGAAATGCCTCTTCGTTGCCTTCAATTGGCCCGGTTGCCAGATTACCAATCACGCCGGCAATATTCAACCCGGCTGCCACCACATCCAACGATGAATTAGCATCCGTCAACCAGAAGCGAATCTGATTCTCTTTAAGCTGTGCTACCGACTCAAGCTGCTGAGTCGATTGGCTCACGGCTTGCTGTCGCCACTGTGTCAGTGTGACTATCGAAATAGCCAAAATTGGCAGCACAACCAGCACAATGGAATAGACAATCAGATTCCAGCGTATACGCCGCCAGAACGGAATACTGGCGGGTTGGGGTGTGCGTGTAGAAATCGTTGTGTCCATAACGTCAGCCCTCAAATATGGCTTGTGACCTAATCGCTATAAATCGCGTCCAAGAACTGCATGGTGTAAGCACTGTTGAGATCGACATCAGCACTCAACTGCCCATTATCGACTAGCAGTTGATAGTTAAATGTCCACACATCAGGATTCATCATGCCAATCTGTGTGCCAGCCGGGTTCATAATCGGGATGAATGCCTGTAGTCGCGCGGCCTGTCCATGCCGGTCAAGTTCGCTGTTGTATGACAGCACAGCATCAACCGCAGCATCTGAATCATCAATCACTGCTTGATGCCCACGAATCGTGGCTCGCAGAAAACGTTCGACCACATCAGGACGGTTGGCAATCATGTCTTCTGTCGTGAACAACAGCAAATCATACGTCTCGATGCCGTAATCGCTCAGCAGTATATAGTTGGACTCATACCCGTTTTCTTCGAGTTCGACACCTTCATTGATAATCCAGCCTGCAATTGAGTCGGCCTCGCCGCTGACTAACTGTTCAATACCAAAGCCCGTGCGTGGGATAACATTGATTGCCTCTGTATCTAAATTCTGTGCTGTAAACAAGGCATCGTAGATATACACACTCGAATCTTCGATAATTGCCAGACTGTGACCTTCTAAATCTTGCGGACGGGTGATACCGGTCTCCGCTAGTGATAAAATCGCTACCGGACTGCGCTGATTAACAGTGGCGATGGCAACGAGGGGTTGTCCAGCTTCACGCGCCTGTAAAATCCCGGTTGCACTCGCAAGGCTGAAATCCGCCGCACCACTGGTAACCTGTTGCATAGGGTCGATAAAACCTTCTTCACCGAACCCGCCCTCAACCAGCGTTAAATCCAAACCTTCATCGACAAAATAGCCGTTTTCAATCGCCATGTAGAAGCCAGCGGATGAGTATTCATGTACCCATCCCATTTGATAGGTGACCGGTATCAATGTTTGTGGTTCGGCAGTTGCAGCTTGCTCACCGCCACCACAACCAGTCAACATCAATACGCCGATGAGTAGTAGTGCGATTTTCTTATTCATTTGTCTCCCCCGTAGGAATAGGTGTTTCTGGCTTTATAGGTTCAGATTTGTCAACATCATTGGTGGTATCACCACGCAACCGCAGTTCAATCGCTGTGTGGGGTACACGCAGCGCCTTCCCCAATTCCCGAACAGTCACTTGCAGCACTTCTTCCATATCCAGCGCCGTCTGAATCTGACTCTGGATACGCCCAATCGCCTGCTCATGCCGACTTGCACGATCTGCGGTTTCAAATAGCTGTGCATTATTCAACGCGGTTGCAATTTGTGTCGCGAGAATGTTGAGCACCGATTCGGTTTCTTCAGTAAAATAGCCGACCTCATCACTCTGTACGTCGAGCACACCGAGAACGCGACCCCGCGCAATCAGCGGTACAGCCAACTCCGAATGGGTATCCGGGAGCAAAGGATGGGGAAGGAAGGTTTCGGATTCGCGCACATTGTTGATAATAATCGTTGTGCGTGACCGTGCCGCCCGCGCCACGATACTCTGAATATTGTAGAGTTCAATCGTGCGGGCTTCGCTCACCATCTGCCGGCCTACATGGCCCGCACCCGCCGTCAACCGCAAGAAGTTGGTTTGTTCATCGAGAATGTAGATGTGTGCGTGATATAAACTAAATCGTTCTTTTGTGAGGTCTACCACATCTTGCAACAGACGATTCGCATCCAGAATGGTCGAAATCTGGTTACTCACTGCCACCACCGTTTGCAGGTCGCGAGTACGTTCTTCCAGACGTTCCTCGAACGACCCAATCAGTCCGCTCAATTGTGCCGCCATCGCATTCAGGGATACGCTCAGCGTGCCGAACTCGTCCTCACGTTGAATCAAATCCTCGTCACGCAGATTGAAGTCACCACTTGCGAAGCGGTTGGCCGCGTGTTCCAGACGGCGCAAAGGCCGAACGACTTGCCGGGCGAAGACAAACGTAATCGCGGATGCAACAATGAGCAGAATCGCCAACCCGATATACGTTTGAACTGTCGCCGCATTAATAGGCGCGATCAGGGCTGTTTCTTCCCGCTGATTGAGCAGTATCCAGAAATAATCTGCTCCGGGCGGTACAATTCGCTCAAAGTTAACAATACCCTCACCTTCAGTCACCAACTGCGTGTCTGTTAAGTCCGCGTCACTTTCATTGAGGAGGAGATTAACTTGCTCAGTTGAAAATTCTTGTCTGATATTCGCACCAACACTGCCGCCAACCTCACCAATCCCTGTCTCAAAACCAAAAACGCGAGTCGGATCGTCGCTGTGGTAAAGATAAAACCCGTCTTGATTGATCAGCATGGCCGTTACATCATCTGAGGTGGGTGCTATTGATTCTAAGATCGAATCTAACCGCGCGATTGTGACGATAACGCCCGCCAACTCAACTTGATTTGTGATCGGCGAGCGGAAGTAAATCGGTGTCGAATAACGCAGTTCCGGGCGAATAGAATTTGCATCAATTGTCCCGGTAACTGCATCTGTATCAAAATCCCGTCCGAGTACCATCGGCGATACATATAGTTCGCCGGCTTCCAACCCAACCGCTTGCGTAAAATAGTCACGATCACGGTGATTTTGTGTAGTGACCAGAATTTGATAATTCGTCCCATCAAAGAGAATGTTTACCAGCGCCTGTCCATCAGCAGATAAGAAAAGCAGTTGATGGTACACCCCTCGCGAACGTGCGAAGTCCACAAAGTCAATCGAAACGGCATTCCGTAGTGAGCGTGAAGCAATCGTATCATTAGAGACTAATGCGATTGCATAATTTCGTATACCACTGCTGGTAGAGAGAAACTGTATATCCTCGGCGAGAGGCTGAATCAGGGTCTCGATTTGCTCCGCGATACGACGAGTATTGGTTTGTTCCAGCTCATCAATGCCGTCAATAACTGCGGCGCGCCACTGATTCAGCAAAATGAAGCTGACCACCAGCAGCGGCAGCGCGACGAGTGGCGCAACAAACGCGATGAGACGCCACTGGAATTGTGTGCGAAAAAGCTTAAAGATATTCATCCGGTCATTCCTTCAATGACACCGTTATCATTGTGATGTTGTAATCAAGTTAAAAGGGGAGGATTATGAAAGCGCGTTTGGTGCAATGCGAAGTAAGCAGCGTTGTCCCGATATAGAATCCATTTCCCCCAATAAACGGTATAAAATCATGTCTAGTTTTTGTTTTTATACTATTTTTACTAAATTCATTGTAAACGTCCCCTAAAGCACTAAACATTAAGGTTTCCTCGATAAACACAATTGAAAGCAAATTCCATAGACTTCCAAACCTAAACCAGGCCTTATCTCTCAGGATAAAGCCCTCATTATCGGTGTGTGCGTTTCGTTATGGTATGAAAACGTTGAATATGGTTTAGGCAGCAGCCATTTGCACCGGACGATCAACTTTATTTTAAATTAATGCCATGCTGCTGCTGAAAGAGGTCGATCACGCGGTCTATTTCGTTCGCGGAATCAGCGTCTGACCAGCCCAATACAGGCTGCATAATGGCGGCGATTTCGGTCAATAGCGCCCGATTGACCTTGCCCAGCATCCCCAGCAGTGACCGTCGCAGCAAGATGTCATCTAAATGGACAACTTTTTCGTGCTTAACCAGAAATTCAATTTCACATTGACTATAGTCAGGGGCGTG
>CAZTLI010000300.1:0-6808 GCA_964614375.1 uncultured Anaerolineaceae bacterium | reverse complement strand
CACAGAAACCCTGTTGCAAGACGGCATCGTCCGCTTACCGACCATCACCGTCACGCGCACAGACATCATACAGCAGGCCGCCGCTTTACCGGATGGACATATTCACCTGCATTTTCTGACACCGACGACACTGAAACACTACAAGACTATCCTCCGCCAGCCGGAATTTGCGCCGCTTATCGCCCGTTTGCTGGAACGCTGTCAGGCGATGGTATTTCATTATAGTGATGACCCAACGACGGCTGCGCCCGAAATCTGGCGGCCCCTCTATCAAGACCTGATTCAAGCCGCAGCCAAAGTTCGATGGGCACTGAATAACACCCGCTGGGTCGATGTACGCAGCGGGTCACGCCGCAGCAATTACTATCATGATATGGGTGGCTTCGTCGGTGAAGTCCGATTCGAGGGCGATTTATCACCGTTTCATGAATGGCTGCTCTGGGGGCAAAGTTTGCAAGTGGGCAAGAATACCGTCAAAGGCAGCGGTTGGTACGAAATTGTGGGCAAATACTAAGCCAATTGAGTCATTTGGAATAAAAATTTCCAACTTGTCGTTATGCTGAAAGTAATAGCATAGTGAGTTGGAGTTTTGATGATGATAGTAGAATATCTCATCGCCGATACCTTCGGCACACACATCGGTAAATATAGTAAACGCCTCAAGGTCACGCAGAAAGGCGCTACTCTCGCCGAAGCCCCACTGCTGCACCTGCGAGCGGTCTACATCATCGAGAGCGGCATCAGCATATCGGCAGATGCGGTCTCGGCCTGCTGCGAACGCGGCATCCCCATTCATTATATGGATGCACTGGGACGCAATTACGGCACGTTATATTCATCCGGCTTGATTGGCACGGTACGCACACGGCGGGCACAACTGGCAGCCTATCACGACGAACGCGGCTACGCCTTTATACAGGCAATTGCCATAGCCAAAATCCATAATCAAGCGGCGACGCTCAAATATCTGGCGAAGACGCGCAAAGACAGTCAACCCGATGTCTATCACGAATTGCACCTATGTGCAGGTGACCTGTTGGATTGCATCGCACAGCTTGACTCTATCGAACCGCAATCCGTTGATACCGTCCGCAATACCCTTATGGCAATCGAAGGCAATGCGGCACGTATCTACTGGTCAGCGGTGCGGGCGGTGATACCAGACGATTATGGTTGGCAGAGTCGCGAGGGGCGTGGCGCAACCGATGCCATCAACAGTTTGCTGAATTATGGTTATGGCATTCTCTACAGCCGTATTGAGCAAGTTATCACCCTCGCCGGACTCGATCCCTATGCCGGTTTCTGGCACGCAGACCGTTCCGGCAAGCCTTCCCTTGTCCTCGATTTAATCGAAGAATTCCGGCAGGTGGCGGTAGATCGAGTCGTGTGGGGATTGGTCAACCGCCATTTTAACGTCCAGCAGCACAACGATGGTAAATTGTGTGAAGAGACGCGCCGCGCCTACGCCGACAAAATCCTCGACCATCTCAACGCCACCCTGCGTTACGATGGCAAGCGCGTGCCACTGCGGATTATCATGCAAACACAGGCGCGCAATCTGGCGGCGTTTTTACGCAAGGATTCCGACATATATACTGGATTTAAGGCCACTTACTGATGCAGCGCATCATCGTCGTGTATGATATATCCGATGACAAAGCCCGCAGCAAAGCGGCTGATGCCTGCAAAGATTATGGGCTGGATCGTATTCAATACAGCGTGTTTGTCGGGCAGTTGAGCCGCAATCTGCAAGAAGAATTGATGCTGTGTATGGACGACCTGCTGCTAGAGGCAGGTGGCAATGTGCGCCTGATACCCATCAACGAAAGCGATTGGAACAAAATGTTGGAGGTGGATTATGCTGGATGATGAGAAACGTCTGCTCACCGTCACCGATTTGAAACAATACATCTACTGCGCCCGCATCGCCTATTATCAAGGCTGCCTGCCGACCATCCGTCCCACGACCTACAAAATGGAAGCCGGAAGCCGGCGGCATGAAAGCGAGCCTAAGCGGGCGCTGCGCCGCACCATGACCATCCCCGACATTGGCGAAGCCGAACGCCACTTCGATGTCATAGTGCAGTCAACGGAACTCGGCCTATCCGGACAGATTGATGAAGTCGTCGTCTACGCCGATAAGCTGATTCCTGTCGATTACAAATTGGCAAAAACAGCCGGACAGCATTTCAAAGTTCAACTGGCGGCCTATGCGATGATGGCGGAAGAAACGTTCACGCTGCCCGTTCCACACGGCTTGATTTATCTGATACCCAAACGCCAGGCGGTCGAGGTCACGATCAGCAAACGCCTGCGGCAGCAGGTCCGCGAGGCAGTGGGTCAGATACGCCACCTGGTGGATACCGAATCCATGCCGCCGCCCACCCCATACCGGCAGCGCTGCATCGACTGTGAGTTCCGGCGCTTTTGCAATGATGTGTGACTCAACTCCCCTATGATTCTGTGCAGTGACCGGGTTGAGTCACACGAGGGCGAACGATGCTTTTTGGGCCACTATTATCTCGAAAACGACCTGCGAAAATGACCTTTAGATGCTATAATAGTATTTATAGGTCATTTTTGACCTTTTGCATCCAAAATTCGTAGGTGAATTGAATCCGAAGCTCACCCACATAGGGTACTGAAACTAGAGAACTTGAGCACAGAATATCGCGACGCAATCAATTGAATCCGAAGCTCACCCACATAGGGTACTGAAACGTCCGACCGACTGGCAACACGCAAGAACGCGGCTGCATTGAATCCGAAGCTCACCCACATAGGGTACTGAAACGACATAACATATCCGCAGTCGCGCGATCCGTATCAGATTGAATCCGAAGCTCACCCACATAGGGTACTGAAACATTTGCAAATTTAACTATTACTGGTTGAGAATCACTATTGAATCCGAAGCTCACCCACATAGGGTACTGAAACCCCGATGGTCAATGGCGTATAGAGCAGCCCGTCAACATTGAATCCGAAGCTCACCCACATAGGGTACTGAAACGGATGGACGGACATCCGCGTAGACATCCCGAATACAATTGAATCCGAAGCTCACCCACATAGGGTACTGAAACTGATAATCCATCTGCACGACGGCGGATGGACTATCGAATTGAATCCGAAGCTCACCCACATAGGGTACTGAAACTTTCAACACACAGTCGAAACGATTCGCTAATTGTGAGAATTGAATCCGAAGCTCACCCACATAGGGTACTGAAACAGTTCCGAGCTATACTCGCGCACGATGTTTACTTGGAATTGAATCCGAAGCTCACCCACATAGGGTACTGAAACTCGGATTTACGCGAGCGTGTCATTGCGTCATTGCACGAATTGAATCCGAAGCTCACCCACATAGGGTACTGAAACTGCCGCCACCGGAGCTGCCGCCGATGCTGCACAAGCGAATTGAATCCGAAGCTCACCCACATAGGGTACTGAAACTCATTTAGTATGTAGCTATCTCGTGGTCTTGTGTATATTGAATCCGAAGCTCACCCACATAGGGTACTGAAACGTCACAGGCACACCGACCGCATGGACGGGCACGGGGATTGAATCCGAAGCTCACCCACATAGGGTACTGAAACCGTCTATCGAGGACAGAGGCGCCCCCATCGCCGGATATTGAATCCGAAGCTCACCCACATAGGGTACTGAAACATCACTTAAGCCGGATTTTGAATGGTATATGCCAAATTGAATCCGAAGCTCACCCACATAGGGTACTGAAACATATTCGCGCTGCGGCACGGGTAAACGCGGATCGAATTGAATCCGAAGCTCACCCACATAGGGTACTGAAACCCAATGCCAATCCCGGCACGCGGTTATCAGGGATTGATTGAATCCGAAGCTCACCCACATAGGGTACTGAAACGGAGTGAATTTTGGCTATAGCATCATTTCCGCTTCAAGATTGAATCCGAAGCTCACCCACATAGGGTACTGAAACACGTCATCAGCACGCCAAAATACAGTGACGGATGTAATTGAATCCGAAGCTCACCCACATAGGGTACTGAAACGTCGGTCTGGGGTAATGTCATTGCAGACACGCCACATTGAATCCGAAGCTCACCCACATAGGGTACTGAAACCTCAACAGTGACCAGGGCGTCCAGACTGCGCTGGTCGATTGAATCCGAAGCTCACCCACATAGGGTACTGAAACGGAATAGGCGCGTCATTAAATGTAGCTAGATTTAGATTGAATCCGAAGCTCACCCACATAGGGTACTGAAACTCCTTAACTCTTCTTGCTCAAGTCTACGCTTATCTATTGAATCCGAAGCTCACCCACATAGGGTACTGAAACAACAGGTAGCGCAGGCGCGACGCGACAATGCGGAAGGATTGAATCCGAAGCTCACCCACATAGGGTACTGAAACCCCCGCACCGTGCCGGAGTTATTTCCGTTTTTCAAGATTGAATCCGAAGCTCACCCACATAGGGTACTGAAACGATGTTTAAATCTATCGAATAAAAATGGTGCAATAATTGAATCCGAAGCTCACCCACATAGGGTACTGAAACGTCATTTGCGGCGGTTACAACAGCAATCCAACAAAGATTGAATCCGAAGCTCACCCACATAGGGTACTGAAACGTAAATCCTCTAGGGGGACTGACGATGGATGAAGTGATTGAATCCGAAGCTCACCCACATAGGGTACTGAAACGATTTTCATCAAAATGACATTTAAAAATCAATCGTATTGAATCCGAAGCTCACCCACATAGGGTACTGAAACATTATATACGGTATATCGCGGATTGCAAGCGATGCGATTGAATCCGAAGCTCACCCACATAGGGTACTGAAACCACCATGTCAACCGCTATCTGGACATAGGTGCGCTGATTGAATCCGAAGCTCACCCACATAGGGTACTGAAACAGCCCCATTCGCGGTGCAGGCGACTAATTGCCTCAATTGAATCCGAAGCTCACCCACATAGGGTACTGAAACTTTCAGCCAAGGTTGGCAACACAATGAGTGGTGATATTGAATCCGAAGCTCACCCACATAGGGTACTGAAACACGAAATAAACACCCGTCAAATATGCACCCGCGAAAATTGAATCCGAAGCTCACCCACATAGGGTACTGAAACGCGAATAGTTCTCCGACGGTAAATCTACTCATGCTGATTGAATCCGAAGCTCACCCACATAGGGTACTGAAACCAAATAATGCAGCATACCTGGCCTCCAGTACATCCATTGAATCCGAAGCTCACCCACATAGGGTACTGAAACAGTAATTACAAGCATCAGCAACATTACCCATTACGATTGAATCCGAAGCTCACCCACATAGGGTACTGAAACGCTGCGTCTCCTGCTGGTATTGATAGGCGTACACAAATTGAATCCGAAGCTCACCCACATAGGGTACTGAAACTACCACGCCGACATTGCAAACGCTGGATGTCATCATATTGAATCCGAAGCTCACCCACATAGGGTACTGAAACGTTCGAGAACGGGGTACAATGTTGTCATCGCCAGAGATTGAATCCGAAGCTCACCCACATAGGGTACTGAAACCTAATCACGCGGACATCCGCGTAATTAGGGCTATCAATTGAATCCGAAGCTCACCCACATAGGGTACTGAAACATACTGGCTATCATATGGTCTTCCATCTGTTTATAGATTGAATCCGAAGCTCACCCACATAGGGTACTGAAACGTCGAACGCTGAAACGGCCTTAGTCGGCGCTGACATATTGAATCCGAAGCTCACCCACATAGGGTACTGAAACGCTGTTTGGCGTACTGGGGTCGGCGGCGCGCTCTGTATTGAATCCGAAGCTCACCCACATAGGGTACTGAAACGGCACGTCTGGGACACACACAGTCATAGTTACAGTCATTGAATCCGAAGCTCACCCACATAGGGTACTGAAACACACGTCCAGAACTAGCCGTCGTGTCGAACTGCGCTATTGAATCCGAAGCTCACCCACATAGGGTACTGAAACGGTATACATAGTCGGTACGTCGGAGTTTGGCCAGTAATTGAATCCGAAGCTCACCCACATAGGGTACTGAAACGGCAACATTGACAAACTCTCACTAGCGTATGGTGTATTGAATCCGAAGCTCACCCACATAGGGTACTGAAACTTTTATCTGTTTTGCGCGATAAATGGGCTGTGAATGATTGAATCCGAAGCTCACCCACATAGGGTACTGAAACGCCTGATGGTGTGCTGGCGTTAGATGGTAGTACATAATTGAATCCGAAGCTCACCCACATAGGGTACTGAAACAAGACCATCATCCAGTCGTGCGTCGATAACGTGCAGATTGAATCCGAAGCTCACCCACATAGGGTACTGAAACACAGGCCAGCCGCCAACAGTGATTTCAATACCGCGATTGAATCCGAAGCTCACCCACATAGGGTACTGAAACGTCCTGCGCTGGATAGATTGCTCTGCTCAACCTGCTGTTGAATCCGAAGCTCACCCACATAGGGTACTGAAACAACCATAATGTCGCACCACACGCACGCATGATGGCAGTTGAATCCGAAGCTCACCCACATAGGGTACTGAAACATTGTTTCTGAT
The DNA here is from genome assembly GCA_964614375.1 of uncultured Anaerolineaceae bacterium. GTDB lineage: Bacteria > Chloroflexota > Anaerolineae > Aggregatilineales > Phototrophicaceae > CAZTLI01. The sequence continues at coordinate 207 of CAZTLI010000300.1, read as the reverse complement.
GTGATGTCTTTATTCATCATGCTGTTGAATCCGAAGCTCACCCACATAGGGTACTGAAACACTAGACAACGAGATACACGTCGCGCGGGATACGAGTTGAATCCGAAGCTCACCCACATAGGGTACTGAAACATAGGGCCAATGGCATTCGCCACGCTGTTGGCGAACTCATAAATCAAGCAGCGAGTTTGCCAAATCGGGTGAAGC
>CAZTLI010000299.1:0-6927 GCA_964614375.1 uncultured Anaerolineaceae bacterium | reverse complement strand
CGTAGCGACGGTAACTTTATGCTGGTCGCCGGGTTGTTTGTGGTCTTTCTGGGTGTGCTGCGGGGTATGATGGGATTTTTGTCGCGGTTTTTTGGCGAGAAATTGTCGCACTATATTTCCTACGACATTCGCAATGCTGTTTATGATAAAGTGCAGCGGTTGCCTTTTGCCTATCATGACAGAGCAGAAGTGGGTACGCTGGTCACGCGCTCCATTAGCGATGTCAACGAAATTCAACGCTATTTTGCATTTGGATTAATTGACGGCCTCAATACCATATTGCTATTTATCGGCGTAGCAATTGTCATGTTCATCACCAGCCCGCCGCTCGCGTTGGTGGCACTGTCGCCATTAATTCCATTAGGATTTCTTTCGCGCACATTTGTTACCCGCATCGGCCCGCGCTGGGGGCAAATCATGGAGCGCACGCAAAAACTCAGCAATCACCTTCAGGAAAACTCGCTGGGCGCGCAGGTGGTGCGCGCGTTCGCGCGTGAACCTTATGAAATCGAAAAGTTCGGCACGCAAAATGCACTCCTATTCGATGAACAACTCGATTTTATTCACCAATGGGCGACCTATCTGCCTATTAGCGCCTTTATCGCAGCCAGCACAACGGCACTGGTCTTGTTTTTTGGTGGCTTGATGGAGCAGCAAGGTATTGGTAATGTGACAGTGGGATTGGTTGTGTCGTTTAATGCCTATGTACTGCTCCTGGCACAACCCATGCGCTTTCTTGGTTTTGTGATTTTGTTGACGACACAGGCCGTTGGCAGTGGTCGCCGGGTATTGGAAATTTTAGATACGCCAGAAACCCTTACCAGTCGAGATGATGCGCCAGAAATGCCAATGATTAAAGGTCTGGTGCGTTTTGAAGATGTGAGTTTTACCTATCAAAGTGCCTTGCATCCGGCATTGAGTCATATCACATTTGAAGCGCGTCCGGGCGAAGTCACGGCACTGCTGGGTCTAACGGGTTCAGGCAAAAGCTCACTTGTCAACCTCATACCGCGTTTTTATGATGTGACATCGGGGTGTGTGACAATTGACGGTCATGATGTGCGCGAGGTCGAACTGCACAGTCTACGGGGTCAAATCGGCATGGTCTTGCAAGACACGCTGCTGTTCTCAGCAACGATTCATGAGAACATCGCTTACGGAAATCCCGATGCCACGCGCGAAGAAGTGATTGAAGCGGCGAAGGCGGCAGACGCTCATACATTCATTTCCGAATTTCCCGAAGGTTATGATACCGAAGTAGGCGAACGCGGTGTGACCCTATCTGGCGGACAGCGCCAACGGGTTGCGATTGCCCGGGCGCTGTTGATTGACCCGCGTATCCTCATTCTGGACGATTCGACCAGCAGTGTCGATACTCAGACCGAATTTCGTATTCAACAGGCACTTGAACGCTTGATGGAAGGGCGAACGACATTTGTCATTGCCCAACGGTTGAGTTCTGTCTTAAAGGCTGACCAGATTTTGGTTTTAGATCAAGGCGAAATCATCGAACGTGGTAAACACGAGGAATTGCTGGCGCAAGATGGCTTATACGCCGAAATCTATCATTTGCAATTGGCTGAGCAAGAACGGCTGCGGCGCGAAGTGCTTCAGATGGATAAGCTCCAGAAAGCGATCGAAGAAGAAAAACGCGCCACACAAGAAATTAAGGCACTCATTGACCGTGTGAGTGGTGATTAATGACCGTGTTAGATAGATATAGGGAAATGTGAACATGGCGATTCGGGGTGGTGCGCTTGAAGAATCGGCTGAATTTGATTGGAAGGTCACTAAACGACTATTAGGATACATGAGGCCGCATCGTCGTAATATTGCATTTGCGCTGGGCGCGATGATGTTTAGCGTATTGGCAACGGTCATTGGGCCGCCCTTGATTGGCTACGCAGTCGATGAAGGCATTCGCAACAATGACATGACGATTGTCGCTGTGGGTGTGGCTGGATATTTGTTTATCCAGTTGCTCGGCCTGGTCGGTTTTCGTATCCAGCTAGCGAACATGGCGACGGCAGGGCAAAGTGTGATTCAAACGCTGCGTGACGAGTTGTTCGAGCGGGTGCAGTATCAGTCGATAGACTTCTTCTCGACCTATGAAACCGGGCGCTTGATTGCGCGTATTATTAGTGATGTCAATACGCTGCGTGAGGCGATTACTTTTGCGGTAGTGGGCAGCTTGCGTGAACTGTTGGTGCTGGTTGGGATTATCATCTCGATGGTGCTGATTAATTTAACGTTGACGATTGTGTCGCTGGTCGTGCTACTCATCCTAATCCTTATTGCCAACTGGTGGCGTATCCATGCCCGCAAAGCCTACGCGGAAGTGGTTGAAAACAATGCGAAGGTCAACTCCGAACTATCGGAGGCGTTTAACGGTGTGCGCGTCACACAGGCATTTAACCGTGAAGGCCACAATTACCGCCGTTTTACCGACCAGATTAACCACAAACACCGCGAAGCCAACGTCCGTGCCTCGCTCATTGGTGGTATCTTTTTTCCGGCGATTGAGCTTGTGGGCGGTGTTGCGACAGGCGCGTTGATTGTGGTCGGCGGGTCGCTGGTGTTGGATGAGACACTATCTGTTGGCGTACTGCTGACTTTTGTGCTGTATATTGACCAGTTTTTCTTCCCTATTCGCATGTTGGCGCAGCGATACAACCTGTTTCAGGCGGTCATGGCGGCAGGCGACAAAATCTTCACATTGATGGACACGCCCATTTCGGTCACCGACACTGCTGATGCCCACGACTTGCCGCAAATTCGCGGAGCAGTGACATTTGAGGATGTATATTTTGGTTATGGCAAAGATTCGGCGCCTGTCCTAAAGGGAATCAATCTCGATATTCAACCCGGTCAGACGGTGGCGCTGGTGGGTCATACAGGGGCGGGCAAGAGTTCGCTGGTGAAATTGGTGATGCGCTTTTATGACATCACCACAGGCCGCCTGCGAATTGACGGGCATGAGCTGACCAATGTTGCCCAGCGAAGTTTGCGCCGACAGATGGGTGTTGTTTTGCAAGAGACTCATCTCTTCTCTGGAACGGTGATGGACAATATTCGTTATGGACGCCTGAATGCGACGGATGAAGAGGTGATTGAGGCAGCAAAGGCTGTTGGCGCACACGATTTCATTGTTCGACTGGAACACGGCTATGACAGTCAGGTGCATGAGGGTGGTGTCGTGCTGTCGGTAGGCCAGCGGCAGTTGATTTCATTCGCCCGCGCGCTGCTAGCTGACCCGCGCATCCTCATTCTGGACGAAGCAACGAGTAACATCGACACGCAGACCGAAAAAATTATCCAATCGGCACTGGGACGACTGCTCAAGGGGCGCACCAGCTTTGTGATTGCTCATCGGTTAAGCACGATTATTGCTGCTGACAAAATCGTTGTGATGGATCACGGCGAAATTGTTGAGGAAGGCAGTCATCAGCAATTGCTGGATGCACAGGGTGTCTATCACCGTTTGTATACAATGGCATGAGCCGCTATGAAAAACCCCGGACACACGATCCGGGGTTTATGGTTGACTGTCTACTGCGGTTTATTCGCCGCCCGGTGTAATTTCGACGACTTCAGGCTCCCAATCCTCACCAACGAGGTCGATTTCCATATCCTCTTCCTGGAGGCTGGCAATGGCCTGTTCTACAAGATCAGTGCGATATGCGCCTTCGTCTGGCTCTGCTGTGATGACACCACCGTCAAGCGCCACATCAACTGTCTGCTGCCACAGGTCAGGATCCATCACACCAATACCCAGTGCCGAAGGCCAAATCAGGCGATTGATTTCGTTCAACTGCCATGTCATGTGCCCGCGACCCAGCGTTGGCCCGTTGTCTAGCACGATGTCTACACAGTCCTCAAAGTTATCCCGGCAATAGACCCAACCGCGAATGCTGGCACGGATGAAGCGCACAGCGATGTCTTCGTTGCCAGCTTCCGCCAGCCAGTCACCATCGACAAAGATGTGATCTTGCAGCATCGCAGTCCCAACTTCGTTAAAGTCGATGACCACGAGGTCTTCGGGTTGGAAGAGTTCACCCGTTTCCGGGTTTACCTGTTCCAGTACCTGTGCATATTCGTTGTAGGTCATGGCCTGTGCGGCGTCAACTTCGCCATTGATGAGTAAGGACATATCAAATGGCTGTTGGATGATGGTTACATCATCGGGATTTTCGGGATCAATACCCGCCGCGCGCATGGCTGCGAACAGTTCATGCTCGTTGCCGAAACCCCACGTACCAATTCGCATTCCAGCGAAATCATCGACGCTCTCAATACCCGCATCGACAAACGATACCTGCAATGTCCCGCTGCGCTGGAAAATTTGGGCGATGTTGACAAGGTTCGCGCCCGCTTCCCGCGATTCAAGCACTTTGGGTACCCATGCGATACCAAACTCTGCGCCCCCCGAAGCGACGACCTGCTGTGGGACGATTTCAACCGCACCTTCAAGAATGGTGACATCTAGACCTTCATCTTCATAGTAGCCGTTTGCCAGTGCCGCATAATAGCCCGCAAATTGGGACTGCGCGACCCACTGCAACTGCAACCGAACAGGTGTTAACTCCTGCGCTGCTGCGCCGAAGGTCAATGCACCAACCAGCAGCGCCATGACAACGAGAATGCTCATCAATTTGAATTGCTTTGACATAAATGTCGCTCCTTAAGCCTAAAAGTATCTTATGTGCGTGTTGTGTCTGGATGAACTTAAGCGATAGAGTCCCTCCTTCCTCAACAGATGTGCGAGGTCTATCCAGTATAAGAGGTCTTTATTTTATCGCAACTTCTGTAATGTGGGTTTGGCTATTCTGCCTATGAAGACGGGCGATTTTTGTGTCATTAATCCTGTTCCCTCATGGTTGAATGCCAGGGCATTATGCGCCGTTCTGCCAGGACGACAATCGCATAAAATGTGATGCCGATGATCGAGGCCATAACGATAGCCGTCCATGCACGCGGGAAGTCAAACGCGGAGGCCTCCTGCGTGATGAATACACCCAGTGTCGCGCGCGGCCCCCCGAAAAATTCCGCCACGACTGCGCCAATCATCGCCAATGCACTTGCCACCCGCAGCGCGCTGAAAATATAGGGCAAGGCGTTCGGAATACGCAGGGCAAACAGAACTTTCATTGGCTTCGCCGCGAACGAGTGCATGAGTTCCAATTGACGAGGGTCAACCAGTGTCAAGCCACGCACTGTATTAATCATCGTCGGAAAAAAGACGATAATCGCCACAATCGCCATTTTTGAGGCTGGATTAGTCAAACCGAACCAGTTATTCATAATCGGCGCAAAGGCGATAATCGGTACTGAATTGGCAGCGATTGCAAACGGCATCGCCGCTTCACTGATGATTGTCCAACGGGCAGTGATGAGGGCCACCAGTACACCAGCACTACACCCGATAACCATGCCCCCGACAGCCTCCCACAACGTCGCGCCACTGGCCTGAAATAACAGTGATGTTGTAGTGGGGTTTAGGAATAAGCGTACTTCTTCAACGAACTCTTCTAAGATGGCGGTGGGCTTGGGCAGCAAAAATTGCTGAATATTGAAAATTCGCACGACCAATTCCCACACGACCAGTACCCCGATGGCAATGAGAATAGTCGGCAGATAATAGCGAAACTGTTCCGCCAATCGTTGTCTGAGAGGTATCGCTTCGGGTTCAGGATAAATCGCTGTCATGGCTTATATCTCGTGGGCATCGCGCAGCAGTTCACGCACTTCGGTAATGAGTTCAAAGAAGCGCGGGAGTTCTCTGGTTTCAAATACCCGCGGATAGGGCAAGTCAATGTCAATGACCGATGTAATCCGTCCGGGACGCGGCGACATCACCACCACGCGACTCGACAGGAACACAGCTTCGGGAATACTATGCGTGACAAAAACGATAGTCGTCTGCGTCTGATTCCAGATTCGCAGCAGTTCCATATTCATCCGTTCGCGCGTGAATTCATCCAACGCACCAAACGGTTCGTCCATCAGCAGCAGCGACGGCTCGAAAGCCAGCGCGCGGGCAATGGCGACACGCTGCTGCATCCCACCCGAAAGCTGCCATGGATAGTGATTGCCAAAATTGCCCAGTTCCACCAATTCCAGCATTTTTTGTGTCCGTGTAATACGTTCGTCTCTGGAATAGCCCATTATTTCCAGCGGAAGTTGTACATTTTTGTTGACCGTGCGCCATTCATACAACGTTGCCGCTTGAAAAACCATGCCATAATCACGATCAAGCCGCGCCTGATTGGGCGTCTTGCCATTAATTTGCAAGTCACCTTTGGTTGGTGAGATAAGGTCGGCGATTAAGCGCAAAAGGGTCGATTTGCCACAACCTGATGGCCCGATGAACGAAATGAGTTCGCCCGCCTCAATTGTTAGATTAATATTTTCGAGGGCAATCACCTCTTCATCTGTGCCACGATTGAAGATTTTGCTGATACTGTTCGCCTCGACGACGAAATTGCCTATAGACTTTGTTTTGAGTTCGCTCATGCGTTGTTTTGCCCTGCGTTATCTGTCTTGTGCCCAACTACCAATGCCAACCCGTTTCGCGATGGATATGACCAGAGATGATAGAAAGTCCATAATCGTTGCGCCCCAGCGATTGATGACATATTCGGCTATGACGACAATACTAAAGGATAAAATGCCAATCATCGCTGCTACGAATATCGCTCCCCACAATTTGGGCGTGGAGATCAAGCTGTAATCGGAACTGAAGTCCAGAATAGCACGTCCCAGTCCGTCGCGAATACTGGACGGCAGTTCACCAATTATCGCCCCAACGACACTCGCCGTTGCCGAGACCTTGAGCGCGGTAAAGATATAGGGTAGTGCTGATGGAAAACGCAACTTCCACATGATTGTCCATTTGCTGGCAGCATACGACTGCATCAATTCGATTTT
>CAZTLI010000298.1:0-6950 GCA_964614375.1 uncultured Anaerolineaceae bacterium | reverse complement strand
TGCACCAGATGTTCACTCTCATTATCGAGGCTTGATGTGGCTTCATCCAGCAGCAAAATGCGCGGGTCTTTTAGAACAGCACGGGCAATCGCCACCCGCTGCCGCTGACCGCCACTGAGCTTAATTCCTCGTTCACCGACGATTGTGTCATAGGTGTCTGGCAGCTCCATGATGAAGTCGTGGGCGTTTGCGGCTTTTGCAGCGGCAATCATTTCGTCTTCTGTCGCATCCAAGCGTCCGTATAAAATATTCTCGCGGATTGTCCCGCCGAAAAGCAGTGTTTCCTGCGGTACAACGCCAATTTGTTGACGCAAACTGGCCTGCGTCACGTCGCGCACGTTGACTCCATCCACACAAATTTCACCACTTGTCGGATCATAAAAACGTGGAATCAGGTTAAATATCGTGCTTTTGCCAGCGCCGCTGGGGCCGACCAGCGCCAAAATCTCACCGGGAGCGATATACAGATTGATGTCATGCAGCACTTCCTGCTTATCATCGTAACTAAAATCGACCTGCTGCATCGTAATACGACCTTCAATCGAGGGCAGGGTTTTCGCGTCTGGTTGGTCCTCAACATCGGGCTGTATATCAATCAGTTGAAACACGCGCTTAGTCGCGCCCAATGCTTCTTGAAACTGGGTATATAATGCAACAAGTGATACAAAACTCTGGGCAAGGGTAAGGCCATAAATCAAAAACTGGATCAGTTCACCCGCCGTCAACCGACCTTCTAGGACTTCACGTCCACCAAACCATAAAATCAGCGCCAGCCCGCCAAAAGCCATAAATGCCACCACAGGCCCAAATACCGCGCGGATACGCAGCAGCTTAATTGCAGCCTGAAACGCCCGGTCAATCGCGCCATTATATCGCTCAACCTCATACGGTTCACGGACGAAACTCTTGACCTCGCGCACATTTTGCATCACTTCTTCGGCGACCACGGTTGCCCCAGCGATTTCATCCTGCACCTGCGTACTCACACGGCGCATATAGAAGCCAAAGATGAATCCGATTACAACAATGACGGGAATGAGCAGCAAGATAAACAGCGTCAGGCGCGAATTCAGAATGAACATAATGAGGATAGAGCCAACCATCATCAAGCCCTGCTGCAAGAGCGTGTTGATATTGTTGGTCATCACGCCACGCATCACGGTCACATCGCTAGACAATCGGCTGATGATTTCACCAACACGTCGTTCGGTATAGAACTTGAGTGATAACTGCTGCAAATGGGCATATAACTGCTTGCGAATATCAACCACAATACGCTCGCCAACGTAATTCAGGTTGTAGGTTTCGATCAACGATGTTACCGAACGCAGCAGAAACACGCCCAACAACGCCACCGTAATCGAATCCAGAAGCTGTATATTGCCTTCACGCAGCACGGAATCCACCACCTGCCCTATCACCGCTGGAAACACGAGGCTCAACAGCGCGCTAGCGGTAAGCGCAAAAATTGCGATGATGAGACGGAATTTATAGGGCAGCAAATAACTGAGCAGGCGGCGGAACGACACGGGTACGTCGGGAATTTCGCGTTCATCATCTTTCGGATTACGGGAACGATTACGGTTGCGGAACATGGCGTTGTCTTTCTTAATATCAAAGGCACTGTTTACAGGTATACGTAGACAAACCCCGCTGTGTTGTGAGCATTATCACAATAGCACGAAACACATCAGATTGGGGTTGGCGATTAGCCATCTACGCCTGTAAACCGCATCACGGCATCGAGCGCTAATTTGGGGAAATAGCTCGTATTCCACAGGCCATAATGATTAATGGCTGCATCCGGCGCAGGGCAATTCGGCTCGACACACGTCACACTGAGGGGATAGTCAAATGCCATCCACACGTTCCAACCAACCAGCCCGTTAATCTCTGTCGCTTCCAATATCTGAAAGAGCAAATTGCGCTGTGCAGTTTCATCCATCGTATGGGTACTATATCCAACCGCGGTTAAGAGAATCGGGCGTGTGGTTTGACTTCGCATCACGGCGACCCGCTGCCGGAAGGGTTCAATATCCTCATAATATTGAAAGCTCACAAAATCAACAGCGGGCGCTGTGGCTTCAGCATCCTCACGCCATCCGGCGGTCATTAAATGATTAGAGTCGATCTGCCGCACATACGCCGCCATATTGAACAACCATAACAACACCTGTTCACGGCTAAATTCCCCGCTGCGATAATCTTCATCGCCCGAATCACGCAAATCCCACGCGAGAATCGTTGGCTCATCGCGATACCGTTCGACAATAAATCGCGTCTGTTCGAGGACATAATCGGGTGTTTCGTACAGGGGACGAATGACTAAATCAGGGTCATGGTGCAGCACTACAATCAGCCGGAGACCTCTGTCAGCCGCCGCATAGATAATGCCATCCAAGCGATTGACCACATCCGCTACTGGCACAGCGCCATTACCGGGACAGATGAACACGTCGTCATAGCTGATGAATATCCGCAGCGTATTCAAGCCGGCGCGGGCAATAATATCTAATTCGGCTTCCACTACATTAAGCGGGGTCTCTGTCAAGAAACGTTGAAACGGCGTATTGCGAGGATAGTAATTCACACCATAGACTGTGAACGGTGCTTCGCCAATAAATAGCTGCTGACCAGCAGCCCGAACAAATTCACCTTCCATTGGCGTATAATCGGTCAAATCGCGCGAGGCCGCTGTGACCACGCCCGGTTCACAGCGTGTTGGGGGCGGCGGCGTCAACACATTCATCGCCTGCAAACGGCGCGCAGCTTGTTCTCCCTGTGGGTTATAGACCAGCGCGGCACGATAAGCGATGATGGCTTCATCTTGCCGTCCGTTGCGTTCGAGCAGCGTGCCATAAGCCAGATGCGCGGCATATAATCGCCCATTGATCGTCAAGCCATCAGCACACACCACATTGAGGTCATTCAATCCCTCCAGCGCCCGAATAACCGTCACCCAATCGCGCCCCCAATGGGTCGTGACAGCTTCACACAGCGCCGCGCCATCGTTCATATTCAGGGTTGCCACAGCCGTGACAACTTGCACATCCACACGATCTGGCAATTCAGACGTACAAGCAAAGAGGAATAGACCAACGAGGATAATCCAACGAAACCGAATCCCGTTGAACATCAGCGCGTTGTAACTAAATCGACTGCGCGACACTGAGCATAACACCCTGTGTATCCAGCGGGAGAACCCACACACGCGCTTTTATATCGAGGTTCTGGAAGGCGGTCTCTATCGCTTCACTAACGCGATCATGGCGACTTTCAGCCAAAAATATCATCGCGGGGCCATTGCCACTGGTGGTAACTGCGACAGCGCCCGCCAAGCGTGCCACTTCTGCGACATGAGCATAACCCGTAATCTGCGGTACGATGTGCGGTGCCTGAATTCGGTCATCAAGCACCTGGGCCAACAACCCCAAATCACCCGTTCGCAGCGCATCTAAGAACAGCGGCAGCCGATTGAGATTGTGGCGCGCATCTGCGAGGGAAATATGGTTTGGCAGTGTTGGTGGTGTTCTTCCACCGATTTCAGGTACGGCAACAATCACCCGAAAGGCAGTCAGGGGCAACAAGCGATAGACAAAACCCGTATCGTGATGCAGTCCTGCCGCTAGTCCACCCATCATCGCCGACACCGCATCCGCGCCGCCGGTCAGTTGAGTCGCAAGTGTTAGCATTTCCTCACGGGAGAAGCCACTACCCAACAGATTATTCGCGCCAATTACACCCGCAACAGTGAAAGCCGTCTCTGCGCCGAGTCCGCTTTGCAATGGAATTTGATTGTCAATCCGAATTTGGAATCCGAGTGGGGCGCGTTCGACCTGTTGGAACAACCGCGTCATCGCCAAAACCACCGGGTGTCGCAAACCAATCGCATATTGACCTGCACCCTCGCCTGTCGTTTCGACAATGAGTTGTTCGTCATTGCGAACGCTGACTTCAATCGTCGTATACAAACTGAGCGCCAACCCGACACTTTGCAGACCGGGGCCAAAATTGGTCAATGTCGCCGGAATACGGATTTTGATCTTGTGCATAACCTATCCCTGCGGTTTCGCGGCAGGCAGCACAAACGTGAATGTACTACCCTCTCCTAGATTGCTCGATGCCCAGATGTCCCCACCATGACGCTCGATGATCGTATTCGCCAGCGTGAGACCGAGACCCCCACCGGGCTTTTCGCGCACGCGCTCATCGCGTGACCGATACATCCGGTCAAAAATCTGGTCGAGTTCATTGTCCGAAATGCCAAATCCGCGGTCAGCCACGCTACAATAGACATCCACCTCATCGCTCCACGCATGAATCGCAACGGTGCGCTCCGGGTCGGAATAGATGACCGCGTTTTGCAGCAGATTATAGATAACCAGATACAACCGTTCGGCGTCGCCTGTCACCAATGGCAGCGGGTCTTGCAAAGATACCGCAATCGTAATCTGATTCTCTTTCGCCAAGGGACTCACGGCATGTACAGCACGATTGACCGATTCACCCAATTGCAGCGGCACATGCTCCAATGGCATCCCCGCTTCTATCCATGCCAATTCGACCAGGGGACGAGTCATTTCGTGGAGTTTGTTGGCTGTCTGGCGAATGCGAGTCATAAATCGCGCTTGCTGCTCATTCAATTCGCCAAATTTTGAGATGAGGTCGGCAAATCCACTGATTGCAGACAAGGGATTACGCAAATCATGTGAAATGGCTTTGGTGAGGGCTTCGCGTCGCGCATCAAGGTTACGCTTTTCGGTCACATCTTGCAGCATAACCAATCGCTCGCCCGTTTCCAGTGTTGTCGCAATACCCACTGCCAACCGTCGGCGCGGTAAGCGCACATCCAAAGTCTGGTCACCGCCGCGTGTGAACAAGTTGAGTAATGCAGGATTTTGCCGAAAACAGGAGAGGGGTGATTTACCAACAATATCCTCAGCAACCACTGTGAGCATGGCAGCAGCAGCCGGATTCACCTGTGCAATCACGCCGTTTGGATTCGCAATCAAGATACCGTCCGCCGTACTGCGGAAGATTACGTCGGATAATTGTGGTTGCGTCGTGGTTTGCTCAGTCATATTTCGTTCATATCAAAGGTAACCCTACTGGATAGGATACCTGTAATTTGTTTCAATCGTCGTCGTACTCCACCTCTATGATAATCGGTTTTTCGGAATCGTGTTCAATCGGAATAGATTTCTTTGCAATTGGTGGCACAATTCGCCCTAAAGTTGGGGCTTCTGCTGCCTTTTCGTCCACAACTTCCTGGAATGGCGCACCTTGCTTCAGTTTTACGCGCTTGCCTGATGGAAATCGAATATCAATCGTTTTGGATGTACGTTTCACAATTACACCATGCTGATGAATAGTGATGGTTTTGCCCCACGCAAAATCACCACCTGCCCACAGGCGCCCCGCCGACATAATCCGAATGCCAATCAGTTTCTCAAGCAGGTATACCGGAACAATGCCATTCAGATGCCCTTGTTCGCCTAAGCCAATCGGTTCGTCGCTATGATAAAACTCACTGAATTCAAGTTGATGGTGCAGCACTTGCGTTTGCACATCCAATACACGCCGAAATACATCCACAGCCTCTTTAGCATAACCATGCCGTAGCAGCCCTTCAATTAGCAACGTGTTCCAATAAGGCCAAACGCCGCCCGCGCCATTTGCATTAGATGGGTCAAAACGAGAGTCGGTAACGGGTATCATCGTTATGCCGTTTGGACGCAAAAACTGTGTTTTGTCGTTGACTCGGTTGACGAGTGCAGCCACGTTTTCGGACGCAATATCAGCGCACAACGGTAAAATGCCATTCATATCGAGACTTGTGTAGTTAAGAGTTTGTACGTGGAAACGATACACACGACTTAAACCCGCACAATTCATCATTTTCACGCGACTGAACACCTGCCGCGTGGTATATACGCCAAATCCATGCCCCCAGACAAAAGCTCTGGTATCTGCTTCTTCCGTAACGGGCTGTCCATTTGCGTCCAGTCCCTCAATTTTCAACGTGATCCGCGGTTCATGACTCACACCGCCGACAACACGGACAATGAGGCGTCCGGGGGGATTAAGTTCTACATCAAGATTGTGAGTCAAATCCCCTTGACCATTTTCAAGGACAATCTGTGCTTTTGTACTTTGATGGGTATCCCGATCCCGATAGGTATAGCGCCCTTCTGCCCACAAATCGTCGAGATGACGTTGTAACCGTTGTATCTTGTCATTAAGCGTTTTCAGTGTCGCTTTGTCCGCCCTGACCTGTTCTGCCAGATAACGGAGACTCTCGCCTTCGACTAATAGATACATCGCCAGATCGGGCGCTTCGATTGTACTGACTTGCGCGCCCTGCCCCCATGATTGCGAGGCGGCAAAGGTCGGGTAAAAGACATAGCCCGCCTGCCGCTCATGCTGCCATTCGGGGAAACCATCCTCGTCCACATCGACTGTCTTATCAAACCAGCGCACGAAAAAAGAGAGTAGTTTTGGGAAAACGTCTTCGGCAAATGCCATATCGCCACTGAATTCAACGATTTCACGACTTATTTTCGCCAGAATAGGTAAACACATTAAGTCGCGTCGCTGCCCGGCGAGTCCGGGTTTATGGTCAATGTAACCATCTCGTTGTTGAACCGATAGATAGTTATGAATCATTCCCTGCGCTAGAGATAAGTCTATAGATATTAGACTCTGCGCGATAAGATTCGCTGTCGGTGGCTCCTGACCGTCCCACGTTCGAACATAATCCGTGCCATCACCCCGCTGGCTAAATCCATGCGTCGGTGTGCGCGCGGCTACAAATGAAGTAGTTGGCAAATGGCCTGTCCCGCCGATTAATGCTTGCAATAGTTGCTGATACGACACCGCAATCGCGAGGTCTATGTCCTCTTTATCTGTTTTGACTATGGGAATTGCACCGGCGGCGGTGTCAATCTGTT
>CAZTLI010000297.1:0-6957 GCA_964614375.1 uncultured Anaerolineaceae bacterium | reverse complement strand
GACGAGCGCGGTCTTCAATGATGCCAGTGAATAGGTCAACAGTCACGACCTGTCCGTCGTAGATATAGAGGGTGTCGATGAAAAAGCGCATATTACCCCAGAATTCTTGATCAAAAAACAAATTACCCAATCCATAGTGAATAAATGCGGTGCGCTCACCCACCGGATAAAACTCGAAGGTCTGCGGCTGATGTGCCTGTGTGCCTAATACGACATCCGCGCCCAATTCAGCGATACGTCGAAAATCATAGCGTTGACTATCCGAAGGGATGTAATCCTCAATTTCTTGATATTGAATCGTCACGATCAATACATCGTTCTCGGCAGCTAAGACGGGCAGGGTTTCCCGCAACCAGTCCCAATCACAAAAGGCCGCACCCGGACGCCCGGCATCGTCATCAACCAGCGCATAATAGGGGCCAATCCAATTGCAAGCAACCAGTGCGATTGAACCGCCGTTGTGCTGCAAAATCAAGGGTTGGCGTGCCTCTGCAAGCGACTCACCGCCGCCTATCGTGGGAATTTGCGCGTCATTGTACATTGCTAACGTTCGACGATAGGCAGCGAAGCCATAATCGTTATTATGATTGCCCGAAAGTTCAATCACATCAACATCCAGAAATGTCAGCAATTCAAAATGGGCATCATCGGAACACATGCTGTTTGACCCGCCCAATAACTCGCCTGTCGTCTGGGGACACGTCTCAAAAAACGAGACTTCGCTGCTGGTATGAAAAAAATCCGCCTGTGTGACATAAGGCCGAATCGCCTCACCTGCCCACTGCACGCTGTTACTCTCTATCGCCACGCGCGTCTGCCGTGCAAGCGCCGTCACGCCCGACATCGAAATCGTAGTCAAACGGTTTGGATAGTAGTTCGGTGTCTCACTGGCGAACGCAAACGGATAATCAGCCAGATCAGCGTTGAGCGGATGCTGGCTATCAACATACAGAATCCGATAGCGTGTATTCAAGCGGTCAAATGGCAGCAGCGTATACGACGTGCGCTCTCGCCAGAGATAATCAAATAATCGCTCAGGTTCAATCAGGCGGGTGTCTGGATGCAGAAGGACACCCGAAGTCGTGAGCCTCTCCGCTACATCTGTCGCCAGTATCAAGTTGCCATCCCATTCTCCGGCGGCAATTGCAGATAACTGGTTCGAATCGACGCGATATTGAATGCTCGGAAAACTGACGACAGGCAAATAGAGGTCAATACCTTCATCAACATCAATAAGGGTGGCGTCCACAATCAGACGTTCATTCCAATCGCGGGTATAGAAAGCTAAGTAGTCTTCGAGATGACTCGCCCAATAATCATTGTTGTGCTCACCCGATGGATAGACCGTGTATTCGTGCGGAATGCCGCGCCAATCGAGGCGTTCGTGCATCACCTCCAGTCCCGGCGCTGCGAAATCGTCGCGTCCTCTATCCAGCCAAATATCAAGTCCAGCAAAATCCGCGGATAACGCCAAATCCAACGGATTGAATTGTGGCGGCGCATGATTGTCATCGAAGAAGGCACTGTGCCCACCCACACGACTGAACAATTCGGGATAACGCAGCGCAATGTGAAATGCCCAGAATCCCCCGCGCGAAATCCCGCCAATCGCCCGGCGCTGCGGGTCGCTGCTTACGCGATAACGCGCTTCGATAGTCGGCAGCAAATCGTTAATCAATATCGTCGGCCATGACTGTACACCAAATTCGTTGCGATTACTCAATGTGTCGCCATAGGGCATCACGACAATAACAGGCGGTAACACACCCTGAATAATCCCTCGATCAAGCGTGTATTGTAATCCCAAACGCAGCCAGTGATTATCATCGTCATTCGAGCCATGGAGCAGGTACAGGACAGGGTAGGTTGAATCAGTTTGGTCATAACACGGAGGTAAATAGATTGAATAGCGCCACTGCCCCTGTAAAACGCTGCTGGTATAGGTCTCTTGTACCACTGTTCCTGTTACAGATCGACACGGGGTGTCCTGTGCAAAAGTAGTTGGACTCATGAGTAACAGAGCCAATATAAGAAACGCGAAACACGTCCGCATAGTGATTTAACACCTTATCAACCCCACAAAACAACAACAGGCCAAAAGGCCCGTTGCTTCCCCGACTCAAAACACGTTTTAATCGTGTGTGTTAGTTCGCTCTTTCGCTCAAACGATAGCCTATGCCACGCACGTTCACAATCAAATCTGCATCTTGCCCCGCACTCTTGAGCTTGCGACGCAGATTGCTTACATGCGGGCGAATGACCTCACGGGCTTCTGCTTCGTCAACGGCATAACCGCGCACTTCGCGCACCAGTTCATGACAGGGCACAACGCGCCCACGATGCGCGGCTAAATAGAGCAGCAAATCAAATTCTGTGGGCGTAAGATCAATGTCGGTGTCACCAACGGCAATTTGATAGCGTCCGGGGTAAACGGTCAATGGCCCAAGCTGCATACTATTTGATGGCGCTTCAGGAATGAGTTCAGTCGGTGGGCGATAGGCAGTCGTTTCATTCATCGGCCCATCATCAAAGTTATTTGTCACACGAGCAGGCTCAATATCATTGCGGGAGAGTTCAAAAACATCGTTCTTGATAGCATCTAGCAGTTGACGCCGCCGATTAAGATTATGGGCACGTTCTACCCCGCGCGCCACACTGGTACGAATATCGTGGCTGGACGCGGGTTTAATGAGGTAATCGTGTGCGCCCAGTCGCAGCGCCTCGACTGATGTTCCTAAACTGGCATAACCTGTCATCAAAATGACGATTGCGTCAGGGGCTTGCTCTTTGATGCGCCGCAGCAGTTCCACCCCATCTAATCCCGGCATTCGTATATCCGTGAGCACCACATCAAAGATTTCTTCACCCATTAACTCCAGGGCATCTTCACCACTGGCGGCTTCGCTGACCATATAGCCCACACGTTGCAGCGTCTTACTTACGGAGTAGCGGTTGGCCCCCTCGTCATCAACCACTAAAATGTGTGCAGTCTCGGTAGCAGCAGACATAATTTATTCCACCTCTCCGTCTGTTTACTTTTTCCTTATTTTTCCTCAAGGATACATGAGTTAAACTATTTTCGCAAGCGAAACATGGGGGTTTGTGGAATTTTTACAGTATTATCTTAACTAACATAATCACAAAGAGGGTTCAACAATCCCGATATAGATTATTCGCGCTGAGTCAGGACGAATTGCAAAAGATTCGGAAACTGTCCATGTATCGCCCGTCACCACGACAGCCACCTCATCATTGACAACCAATAAAGGGATTTTGTCACGCAAATGGCGCGGAATCTTGCGGTTTATCATCCATTTTTTGACTGTTTGATGCTTTCCACCCATGCCTAATGGCGCAAAACGGTCACCCGTCTGGCGATGACGCACGAATAATCGACTATCGACAGGAAGTGTGATGCGGGCACGGTATCCTTCAAACGGCGATTTAGATAGGGCAAGCGACCAATCTGCACCCGGAATAGGTGTAATGCCGCCTAAAGGAATTGAGATTGTATTGTCAGACATAATTAAGGGCATATTGTCGGTCAATCGAGGTGCATCAACACTTTCAACAACAATGGCATCGTAATCAACTCGCACTTGCAAGCCACCGGGCAACTGTGCCACCGCGCCAACCTGCCCCTCAAGCGCCGTCGCTACCGCAGCGATGATATGGCGATACCCGCTGTAGCGATCATCATTCTGGCTTAGTGCCTGTGCCGCATGATAGATAAATCGCCGTTGCAGCGCAGGATGCAGTTGGCAAAATATCTCGCGCGGCAGCAACCACCGCCCTTCAGACCGGACACTGTGCCGTGCAACTGTGCTGGTATAGTGCTGTTCGATAAAATCCTGCTCTATGGCTACAATATCTGCCAATTGATTGAGGGCGCGCTGCGCCTGTGGGTTAATATGTCGTAGTTGGGGGAAAATATCCAGGCGGATTGCATTTCGCAACAAGTCTGTATCCGCGTTGCTGGCATCAACGCGGGGGTGTAAATTGTGGGTGGCGCAATAGGCTTCAATTTCAGCACGGGTAATGTCGCGGAGTGGGCGAATAAGTGTAAAATCGGGATAACCCGGTACGGGTGATAGCCATGACATACCTATTAAGCCATTGACCCCTGTTCCACGCAGCAAGTGCATCAAAATAGTTTCGGCCTGGTCATCCGCCTGATGTGCAGTAGCAATATGCGTCGCTTGCAGCTGCCTCGCAACTTCAACGAGAAAAGCATAACGCGCATGTCGAGCAGCGGTTTCTAGCCCAAGTTTTTGTTCCTGCATCAATTGGGGAACATCGGCTTGCCCTACCGTACAAGGGATGTTCCAGTCTATGGCGAGCTGACGCACACAGGCGACATCGCTTGCGCCGTCTTTCCCGCGTAATCCGTGATTGAGCGTCGCGACGTGCAGCTTCAGGTTCAATTGGGGCGCGAGGGTATGCAGAATATGAAGCAAGACCAACGAATCAGCACCACCCGACACCGCCACGACCAGCAGCCGATTTTCTGGCAACAAGTGATGCCTGAGCAAGCTGTGATAGACCTTTCGCGACAAATTCATACGCTTCACTTACACACACAGGCTACAATTTCGAGTTGTTTATAGTATAACTTGCGAAATACTTGTGAATGGGCAGATTCAACGGACACCGCTTTACCGGAAACATCAAAACCTTACACATGTTCCAAAATGGTTACAGAGGCAGTTGGTGATAACAAGATCTATTTCAGTCATTATACTGAATTCACCTTTAACATAGGATAGTGGATGGAAAAATGTGCTTTATATTCTCCGGCTAGCGTGATATGTTATAATGTCGCGCGGTTGACTACCGTTAGGAGCACTGTGTGTTAAGTCCGTTAGACTATTTTTTTGGTCTGTTCTCGCTTGATATCGGTATTGACCTGGGCACGGCGTACACGCTCGTTTATGTTCGAGGTAAAGGCATTGTCATCAATGAACCGTCATTCGTGGCAATTGACCGCAAAACTCGCAATCCAATAGAGGTCGGCGCCCGTGCGAAGGAGATGTGGAACAAAAATCCCAAAGACATCATCATTGTCCGCCCATTGCGTGATGGCGTGATTAGCGAGTTTGAAGTCACGGAAGCGATGCTCCATTATCTCATCAACAAAGCGCACGAACAAACATGGGTGCCTATCCCACGTCCGCGTGTGGTGGTTGGTATTCCTAGCGGGGTCACCGAAGTTGAAAAGCGTGCGGTGCTGGATGCAACCATCAGCGCAGGTGCGCGCGAAGCCCACCTCATTGAAGAGCCTGTCGCAGCAGCGATTGGCGCGGGGCTGCCCGTCCTCGAAACACGCGGTAGTATGATTGTGGATATTGGCGGCGGCACAACAGAAGTAGCTTTGTTCTCACTCGGCGGTATTGTGCTCAGTCGCTCTATCCGTGTCGCGGGTGACGAACTCGATGAAGATATTGTCCAATATATGCGGAATAAACATAACCTGCTCATCGGGGAACAAACCGCTGAACGTGTGAAGTTGCAAATTGGTTCAGCCTACCCACTCCCGGAGGAACGCACATTCACCATCAAAGGACGCAACCTGGTAACGGGCTTACCCGATTCGGTCGAAATCAGTTCGATTGAAATTCGCGAAGCCACGAACGGTTCAACGGATATTTTGATTGATACTGTCAAAGACGCACTCGATGACACCCCACCTGAACTCATCGCCGATCTGATGGAAAGTGGCATTTGTCTTGCGGGCGGTGGCGGGCAACTCAAAGGATTGGCAGAACGTCTTTCCGAAGAGGTGAATATCCGTGTGTGGGTCGCGGACGACCCGATGACGTGTGTGGCGCGTGGTGCGGGTCGTGTGCTTGAAGATTATAATAATCTGCGGCGATTACTGGTTGGACCAGAGCGTGGCAGCACCCGCCACTAAGTCGTCATCGCCCAACACCGTGCCCTATCACTATGTCCCGCTTTAGTCCGCCCTTTAGCATTGTCTTTAATCCCCGTCACTCTTTGCTATAATTCAGTTAGATAGGTAACAGAACGGAAGGACTTCGATTGCGAAGAAGTTGGCGTTCGAATCGACTCTTATTCTTTGGCATTAGCGTGTTCCTCTGTATCAGTTTGCTCCTGTGCAGCATGTCGGGCACCCTGGCACCTTTGGAAGGCGCGGCTGCTACCCCGCTCAATATTGTGTCGGGATTCTTTAATCGCATTGGTCAAACCATCTCCGGGTTTGTGACCGATCTTGCAGAAGTGCAAAACTTACGAGAACGCAATGCCGAACTCGAAGAAACTATCGCCGGATTGACGGTTGAAGTTGTCGGGCTGCGCGAAATTGGGGCAGATTATCAGCGTCTTGCAGATATTTTAGGCTATACCAATACCCGCGAAGACCTTGAATTTGTCACTGCCGATGTCATCAACATAGACCTGAACGGGTTTCCACGAACGATTGTGATCAATCGGGGAACACGCAGCGGTGTCAATGTGGGTATGGCAGTGATTACCAATCAGGGATTAGTCGGGCGCGTGATCAATGTTTTCGCTGACATTGCACGAGTGCAACTGATTGTTGATGAAAACAGCTTCATTAGCGCCCGTTTACAGACCACCCGCGCGGAAGGCAGTGTCGTCGGGCAGGCCGCGGGCACCTTGCTGATGTCCTTTATTCCGCTAGACGCCACCATACAAGAAGATGATGTGGTTATCACGTCGGGACTGGGCGGCAATCTACCGCCCGACATTCCCATTGGCATTGTCACAAGTGCCCGCCGCATTGAGTCGGAACTATATCAAGAAGCAGTCGTCCGCAGCTTTATCAATTTTGACACACTTGAAATCGTACTGGTAATCACCAGTTTTCGCCCTGTAGACTTCTCTGTCTTTGAAACCGAAAATTAGACCGAAGGGCAAAACAAATCGCGTATGTCCATTTACTTCGGCTTGCCGCTTCTTGCACTCGCAGCAGCCCTG
>CAZTLI010000296.1:188-6959 GCA_964614375.1 uncultured Anaerolineaceae bacterium | reverse complement strand
AGTCGAAGTGCGACTAGGGAATTGTCCCGGTTCGCTGCGTTATTTTGAGACGGGTTATCAAATGGCGCTCGAAGAAGGTGATGCCGACCTCATATCCGCTTTCCAAGACCGCCTCGTGACGTGTCAATCACCATTGGGACGCCCCACACCTATCCCCACCGAAGAAGGCGAAGAATCGGCGGGATAGTGAATGGGCGCGCCGCAGCTAGCAGCGAGAGGCCAACCGCCAATGCTATTCCGGCAGCAGATAATTGATTTCTGCCGGGACGGGCGTCAAGAAATAGACATTGACAGACCGCCGCCACGACACCCAATCCTCGTCACTGTAACCGAGGTCAATCCAGCGGCGTGTGCTGGATAGGCCGCCGCCGGTATCTTCCATCTGCCCGATGCCATAACCGGGGACAAACACCTGTGTGTGATAGGGGATGATTTCGGGATGTGAGGCGACAATGCCCGTGGTGAGGGTCGCGCCTGTCGCCGTCGTGCTATCGCCGCCGAGCGCCGCCGGATGATAACTGGTCGCCATCATGCGGACGACACGCCAGTATTCGCGCGGGCCTTCGGGCGTGTCGATGGTGCGGATGACGATAGTTGTGCCATAGGCGATGATTTCGTTCACAGGTTCACGCAGAACCGATGTCGATTCGACCGTGCGCGAGACTTCTTCGCCATCATCATAACGCACGCGATAGGTAATCTCCTGTACGCCATTTTCGCCCGCCTGGACAACACGCCGCGCATCCAGTTCCAGCGCCGGGTCAGGTTGATAGACCGTTTCATAGGGCAGCAGCCCCTGTGCAGTCTCGATATTTTCTGCGGCGCGCACCACCCGGATAATCATGCCGGGGAAAATGTCTTCGTCTTCGTTGGGAATGGTATAGTCCAACCCGCTTAAGACCACATCAGCGGTGGCGATTGCCTCGCCAACCGTCGAAGGCTGCACGCGCGTTTCAATCGGTGTGCCATCAACAACGATGGTAATCGGCAGCGCGCGCGCAATCACAATCTCCATATCCTGCGCGAGGGGCATGTTCACATCCGGCGTGACGGCATCGGCCAGAAACAGGGTGACGCCCGCTTCATTGAGCGCCTCGCCCACTGTTTCGGCATTGGTTTCCAGCCGGTAAACCGCGTCGGCATCCCAGATGACAATGGCGAACGCGCGTTGAATCGTGATGGTATGGGCAGGGACAGGCCATGTCACCAGCGAGCTGCGTGTGGCAGCTGTGCCATCGACCCAGATACGGTCACTCTCGCGCAGTACCAGCCCGATTTGATTGAGGATGTCGTGAGGACTGTCGTAGATGGTGCGGTGGGTGCGCGCTTCGCCATCGAGCACGACGGTCACTTCGCGCGCCTGCTGGACGACGATTTCCATATTGGGTGTGAGGGGCGCTGTCGGCGGGACAGAGATATAGTCGTCTGAATGGAGGGTAATCCCTTGCTGTTGTAATATCTCGCCGACGGTTGCCGCGTAGGTGTGTGCCTGTCGCGATTCGCCGCCAATCATCAGCGTCACGGTCATCGGCGTAGGTGACGGTAAGGGTGGCGGCGCTTCTGGTGTGACGAGGATGAGTCCAATCGAAATCACCAGCGAGAGAGTCGTCAGCACGATGATGATGCCCAATACCCACTGCCATAGGTCGGTAGACCGTGCCGACACCGGACGCACTGGAATGCTCGGTTGGGTATCATCTTGCCGGATTTCATAGTCCGACGGGTTGTAGTCGTCGTTCAAAAGGCACTGTGCCCTATTCTGGTCAGATGCCCCCATTATAACTAGGGATGCAAGAGAGGGAATAGGCGATAGGTCGGGCGCATCAAAGGCGTGGAAATAGCCGCTGGCTAAAAAACAATTGAACTGCAAAGGTTCTAAGACAATTTGACACGACCACAGTCCTGCTTTTACGCCGAACGTTCGTTTGTGTGTGTGGGGAGTTTGGCGAATAGGCTGGCGACGATGGCGACCGCCGCCAGAAACACGCCCAGCAGCAGCACCGGTCTATACCCGCCGAGATAGTCGAAACTGTAGCCGAAGATGATCGGCCCAATCGCCGACCCGACCACACCACCCATGACCGTGAAACCCCGTATCGACCCCTGATGCTGCCGACCGAACAGATTCGTCCAGACCGTGCTGGAAAATACGCCCGCCGTGCCCAATGCTGCGCCAAATACCAGCGCATACAACACCACCATCCACATCTCGGTCATGACGGTTGCGAGGCTCATTGCCAGCAGCAAGGCCAATAACTCGAACGCCAGCACCCATCCCGGACGAAAACGGTCAATCAGCACACCCGCGACCAGCGCAACACTGGCGCTGATGATTGAAAATTGGCTGAACGTCTGCGCGGCAACGGCGCCCTCATAACCCAGACTCTCGAATATCGAAATCTGGTGCAGAATCAAGCCTGTGCCCCATGTGGTGGGCAGTATGGCCCCCAAGAGGAAAATCCAGAAAATGGGCGTGCGAATCGCTTCGTGCAGTGTCCAGTTGTCTTCTGGCGGCGGGGCTAGTCCAGCCGAATCACCGGCAACCACAGCTTGCAAGCCATCGGGATTCAGCCCAAAGTCCTCCGGGCGATTCCGCATCAGCAGCAAGGTCAGCGGCAGGATGGTCACGGCGACACCGATACTGAGCATAATCCAGACCTGTCGCCAGTCGGTCGTTTCGAGGATATTTTGCAACGCAGGCACATAGGCGCTCTGGAACAACGAAAATCCAACCAGCGCCAGACTCATCACCCGTCCACGCCGCTGCCGAAACCACTGTGTAATCGCCGTGCCACTGACGAGTGAGAGCGACCCCTGTCCGAGACCGCGGATGGCGATAAAGCCGATGACCAGCGCAACCGGGCCATTAACCAGCGACATGCCGACCAGGGCAATAGCGAATAAAGCGCTGATGACGACTCCCATCGCCCGATTCCCATGCCGGTCTATCCGCCGCCCGACAAACGTCAGACTGAACGACGCGATGAACGTCCCCAGACCATAGAGGCCGGAGACAGTGGTGCGGTCTAAATTGAAATCGGTGATGAAATGGTCGATAAATAGCGAAACGGTGTAACTTTGTCCCGGCGAAGTGGCGATTAATCCGAGCATCGCCACTGCCCAGATGACCCATCCATAGAAGATGGGCGAACGACTAACAAGACGGCTGTGTTGGAGTTTGTGTGTTTGTGACATTCGACCATCGTACCGCTATAGTGGATGGGAATGATAGTGCCATGTTATGAGATTGGTCTAACGACGGTCTCATGCTTCGGTATCGTCATCGGCTGCTGCTGTGGGTAGAGGATGAAACCGCTTGAAAAGCTGCTGCAAGTCCGCTTCGGCTTCGGGCGCGGCGACAATTGTCAGTGCATCTTCCGCGCGCAATTCCGTATAGCCATGTGGCACAATGAGCTTGTTCTTACGTGTAATCGCGGCGACCACGCTCTCCGCAGGCCACGAAATGTCGCTGATATGCTGCCCGACGACGGGCGCGCCTTCCTCAATCTCCATCATGAAGACGTGCGCCCCGGTCAAGACATTCAGGCGCATCTGTTCGGCGCTGTGCTGGTCATGGAGTTTTCGCGCAATCGCCATGTTATAGGCGTGCATGATGTCTTGGCGGCGCACCATCCCTACCAGGCGACCCGACCCACGCATAACGACAGGCAGCCGCCCAATATCGCGCGCACCCATCTCACGAATCGCCGTCCACAACACATCATCGGGATGAACAGCCACAATCTCTTTCGTGCAAATATCCTGTACGGTCAGCGTTTTCAACTTTTCCTCGTCTACGGTCTCGTATGCCCGCTGCAAATCCCCTAATGTCACAATCCCGCACAGATGATCCTGCTCATCCACCACACAGACTGAACGCGAATGCAGGTCGCGCAGCGCATCACGCAGCGCACCCAGACTGGCGCTGCCTGCAATCGTCGGTGCGGGCGAAAACATCGCTTCGTTCACTGTCACGCCCTGCATCAAGTCAATGTCGCGCCCGGATTGAATATGGATGCCGCGGCGGGTGAGCTTGAGTGTATAAATCGACTGTTTGTTGAGCCAGATGCGGGAGAGCAGTGTCGCCACCACCACCGTCAACATCAACGGCAGCATAATCCGGTAATCATCCGTCAGTTCAAACACGATGATAATGGCGGTAATCGGCGCGTGGGCGCTGGCAGAAAATACCGCCGCCATCCCCACAATGGCATACGCGCCCGGTGGTGCTGCGACGTTGGGGAACACGGCATTAATCACCAGTTCAAACGCTGTGCCAAGCATCGCCCCCATAAACAGCGTCGGCGCGAACACGCCGCCCGACCCGCCCGACCCCAATGTCAGGCAGGTGGCGATCATCTTCAGCACCAGCAAAGCCAGTACCACACTCAGCACAAGTTCATTCGCCAGCGCGCTGGTGATGACTTCGTGCCCGGCGGGATTGTATATCTGTGGTGCGCCGTCCCATGTAATGCCCGTAACCAATGGATAGACCAGCGCCACAAATCCCAGCAGCAGGCCACCAATCGCGGGTTTGACCCACTCTGGCACTTGTCGCCAATTGTCAAACAGGTCTTCCATCCAATAAAGCACGCGCACGAACACCACGCCCACCACAGCGGCAGCGATGCCCAGTACCGGGTAAAAGGCGAATTCCACCGTGTTATTGACGCCATACTCGACCGGCAGTGGAAATATTGGTTGATTGCCAAACGACGCCTGTCCAATCACGCTGGCGACCACCGCCGAAATCACGACCGTGCTGAAGTAACGGACGCTAAATACGCCGAGAATCACTTCGAGCGAAAACAATACACCAGCAATAGGCGCGTTAAAAATCGCGGCGATACCCGCCGCCGCACCACATGCGACCAGATTACGGGTGCGGTCTTCTGATAGGTGCAATAACTGCCCGATGGACGACCCCAACGCCGAACCAATTTGCACTATCGGGCCTTCACGCCCCGCCGACCCGCCGCTGCCTATCGTAAAGGCCGATGCGATTGCCTTAATAATCGCCACCATCGGGCGAATACGTCCACCGTGCAGGGCTACCGCCTGGATGACCTCTGGCACGCCGTGTCCTTTGGCTTCGCGCGCATAACGGTAAATCAAGGGGCCAGCGATTAACCCACCTAACGCGGGCACAAGCAGCACATACCACTGTCCATCAACCACACCCGGCAGCCACTCATAACCGACAGCGGCCACTGCCGAAATGAGACTCTGAAACACCACCGCACCCAGTCCCGTCCCCAGACCTACGAGCAGCGCCGTCACCACCAGAACGACATCTTCAGTGGGTTGTAAATGGTTGATGAGGTTTACCAGCCAGTGCGAGAGGCGGGTATAGGGTAAATGAAAATGGCCGGATGCGGGTGGTTCGGGTTGTTCGGTCATGATGTTCCCCTCGTTGCTTCTGTGATTAGTGTTATCTATCAGTTTGCCGCGTATCCGCCAGCACGCGCGCATAGACTTCGAGTGTTTGTTTCGCGGTTTTGCGCCAGTTGAAGGTGGTTGCGCGTGCCAGACCTTGATTAATCATGGCATCGCGCAGGGGTTCCTGACCAAGCAGCGCCAGAATCGCCCCCGCCAGACTGCGCGCGTTCTTCACCAGATATGCGCCATCCCCCGCGATTTCGGAGCCAATCGGCGTGTCAATCCCGGCGACCGGCGTGCCGCTCGCCATCGCCTCGACCAGGGGCAGGCCAAAACCCTCGTATAGCGTCGGATAGACAAATACATCCGCCAGACGATACAGCGACGGTTTATCCGCTTCATCGACAAACCCCGTCCAGATGATGTCCTCCGTCAGCTTGAGTTCAGCGGCATACTTCCGCATATCTGGAAACAGCTTCTTCGACCAATCCGGCTCTTTGCCCGCCAGCACCAGCGGCACTTCTTCGACCTGTGCTACATACGTATAGGCATACAGCAGCACATCGACCTGCTTACGACGGTCAAATCCACCCAGATACAGGACAAAGCGGTCAGGCAGCCTGTATTTTTGACGCACAGCCTCATCACGTTCCACGCCCATGCGCGGGTGATAGGCGTCGTCCGCCGCCAGATACGTCACCGTGATTTTGTCCGCCGGAATATGCAAATAGGTCTGGATGTCGGTTTTGGAGCGTTCGCTCAATGTCAAAATGTGTGACGAGCCGCGTGCCGACGCACTGACGAGCGAGACATACAGACGATTGAAAAATCCGGGCGCATAATCGGGCAAAACGAGTGGAATCACATCCAGCACCGAGGTTACGAGAGGCGCAGGCGATGACAGGGGCGCGCCCCAATAGGGCACATGGGCGATGTCGGCCTGTACCTGTGCCACCATACGCGGGAACGTCCGCTGCTCGAACAGCACTTTGCCCAATCGTCCGCCGCGTCCGGTTGTGGTGACCAGATTGGTGGGCATGGGTACGGCATCGGGCGAATTGTTATGCGGTGGCAGCACCAGCGTCATCTGCACATCAGGCGCGATTTTGCTCAGCGCGTGCAGCAAGCGCCGCACATACTGTCCGCTGCCCGTATTCGGTTGATCCCAGAACCAGCCGTTCACTGCAATGTGCATCGTGTGTTCGTTATCCCTTCAGGAGCCTGCGGACAGGCACATCGGCCTGTCCCTACGGTGCAATTATCAATCGGACGCACATCTGTAGGGACGACCCGGTGTGTCGTCCATGCCAACGTGATGCACATCGGCCTGCGGACAGGCACATCGGCCTGCGGACAGGCACATCGGCCTGCGGACAGGCACATCGGCCTGCG
>CAZTLI010000296.1:0-88 GCA_964614375.1 uncultured Anaerolineaceae bacterium | reverse complement strand
GGCAGGCACGTCGGCCTGCGGACAGGCACGTCGGCCTGCGGACAGGCACATCGGCCTGTCCCTACGGTGCAATTATCAATCGGACGCA
>CAZTLI010000295.1:0-6965 GCA_964614375.1 uncultured Anaerolineaceae bacterium | reverse complement strand
CGAAAATTGGTATCAGCGTCTCCCCCAGCGGCGTGAGTGAATATTCGACCTTCGGTGGTACGACGGCGTAAATCTCACGGTGGACGAGTCCATGACGTTCCAGTTTACGCAGCGTGCTCGTGAGCATCGTTTGCGAGATTCCCTCAATTGACTTCTGCAACTCGTTGTAGCGTTTAGTGCCCAGCGATAGCGCGTAAAATATCAGACTGCTCCACTTGTTGACGACAATATCGAGAACATCGCGATTGAAGCAGCCTTCTTCGAGTATGTCGTAGTCCTGTTCGTATGCCTGCATGACCTGTCCCTTCGCTCTAAAATTGAGGGTTACATTTATTTTATATGTATTGTTTATTTTTCTGCCTACTTCACGAAAATAGGGATACTTCTTATTCTATATATGGTTACTCTGAAAGCAATTGCAGTAATCATAGACGTTGCGAACAAACAGGAGGTATTCATAATGGCACAGGTCGTCTCGCTGCACATCAATACAGACCAACCGGAAGCATTGGGCACATTCTATCGGCAGCTCTTTGGCGTTGAACCCGCATGGTCATCAGATGACGTAACGGGTTTCATGATGGGCGACTTTCGGCTCGAAATCGCCAAACACGATCAGGTATCCGGCAAAAATAACAGTCCGGCACGCCTGTTTTTTGATGTGATGGTTGATGATGTGCGCGCGGAATTTGACCGGATCGTGGGCTTGGGTGCAACAGTCGTGCAAGAACCCTATGAATTTGCCGATGAAGACATGCGAATGGTCATCGCAACGCTGGCGGATTTGGACGGCAACTATTTTCAATTGGTCTCGATGGTCACAGGTTAGCATCATGCGTTTAGAGATTTTACTGATTAGTTTAGGTGTTGGATTGGGCGCGGGCTTGATCGATGTACTGATGACCTATCGTTATGAGGAGAATAGATATTCGCTGTGGGCGATTGCGTTTCACTGGATGGCTGTCGGCTTCTTGATGCCATTTATTGCTCTGGGCATACCCATCGGTCTGAAGGGCGTGATTGTGGGCGTGGCGCTGGCAGTGCCGTTCATGATAATAGAGTTTGAAAACGAACCTAAAGCGGTCATCCCGATGGTGATATTTTCGGCGGTGTTTGGCTTTCTCATCGCCGTCATCAGTGACTTTCTGATTCAATCGCTATAATTTGTGTCTGGCCTGCATTCTGCTATGATAACAACCTCGCATAGCATACACGGTCAGACAATATGTGGACGAATAAAAACACGCCTTTGCTGATTGCCCTCGTCATTGCTGCGATTGTGGTGCTTATCGGTTTCGCGATTGGCACACCTTTTAGTGTCATTGTCGGCATTGTGCCAGGTGTGATTGCAATCGGTGTGGGATTGTTGTCACGCTATATGACGCATATGTGGCTGACAGACGATGTGCGTTTGTGGGCCTGGCAAATTCGTGGATTTGAACGCGCAGACTGCAAACAGATGCCACCGCAAAATGCCATTGTATTTGTCGGTAGTTCGACCATTCGCTTCTGGAAGTCGCTGGCGGAGGATATGCACCCGCTACCTGTTATTCGACGGGGATTCGGGGGGTCGCGCATTCTCGATGCAGTGCATTATGCAGACCGAATCGTCATCCCCTATCAACCTGCCGCAATCGTTCTGTTCTCTGGCACGAATGACATCGCAGGCAAAATTCCAAAGACGGCTGAGTATGTCGCCGGGAAATTCAAAGATTTCTGCCATGTTATCCACACCGCCCTACCCGATGTGCCGGTTTATTACCTGTCTATCACACCAACGCCGGGACGCCACGACCACTGGCGCACGGTGCAGGAAGCCAATCACTTGATTGCGGATTATACAGAGACCGATAACCGTCTGCACTTCATTGACACAACGGATCATTACCTTGATGACGATGGGCAGCCCATCCGCAGCCTATATCGCTGGGACAAGATTCATTTGACTACACAGGGTTATCGCGTTCTGACCAGCATCATCAAACCGATACTGATGCGTGATTGTGCGGATTTAATCAGCAGCTAATTGTAAATTGGCTACTTTCGCGGTCTCAATGGCAATTCCGGTATTCCGATCTAAATCCATTTCTTCCAGCGCAGGAACAGAAATGTGATGAAAGTCGCGGCTGCCATCATCAGCAAAACCACCATGGCACCATGGGGCGCGTCAAACGGCGGCCAGGTACGATCAAAATTCATGCCATAAAATCCGCTGAAAACGGCAAAAATACCCACGCCTATGGCTATCAGCGTGAGTCGTCCGACGGCATAGTTCAGTTGATTCGAGACAGCCGATATATAAATGTTCGTCAGGCTGGTAATCGTATCGCGCTCGATTTGTAAACTATTCATGATACGCGCCGAATGATCGGAAATATCGCGCAAATAATAGCGGCTCTTTTCGTCAATGAAGACCAGCTCGTGATTATTCAATACATTGATAATGTCTTGCTGGGGCC
The DNA here is from genome assembly GCA_964614375.1 of uncultured Anaerolineaceae bacterium. GTDB lineage: Bacteria > Chloroflexota > Anaerolineae > Aggregatilineales > Phototrophicaceae > CAZTLI01. The sequence goes on along the minus strand of CAZTLI010000295.1, from coordinate 4,506 downwards.
ACATGACCCACCAGAATTGATTCATAATCCGCTTCAATTCAAAAATGCGATTAAGAATGTCGCGACTCGGATTGCGGAGCGTGTCCCGACCCACCGCCTCCATTTTTTCCTCAATCGCCTCTAACGCAGGTAAATATTCGTCGAGGACAGTATCAAAAATCACATATAACACATAGGTTGCTGATAGCGGCAAACTCATCCGTTCGGGGTGCAGGCGCTTTCGCGCTTCGGCAATGACAGGTTCATCGGTCATGTGGGCGGTAATAACATAATTCTTCCCGACAAATACACCTAATTCACGAAACATCGACTCCGATAATGTGGTCTCTATTGGGTTTAGAATGATGAAGAGGTAGTCGGCAAATTCTTCGGCTTTAGGACGCTGCTGCTGATGATAGAGGTCTTCCAGAGCCAGAGGATGAAACGAAAATGTGGTCTGCAAAAACGCCATGTGCGTCTCATCGGCGATGTTCAGGTCTATCCAGACAACCCCATCATCCTGCTTCACTATTTCGCCTACTTCGTCCGGTGCGAGTGGACGTTGATGCTGCTTCGTGTAATATGTAATGTCCATAATCCTATCTCCGGCAGCTTGCCTACCTCATTGACACTTTGTAGAAACAACACGCCTTCTGTTAAAGCACATAAACACCCCCGCCACCGATAAAGTGACAGGGGTTTAACAACAAATAATCTCTAGTCACCTACGAGACCTACCCGGCAATCGACACCAGATGCAGCGGTGCGCGATAGACCCCTGCTGATGAGACGACCAATTCCTGCACCCAGGGCTTTTGCAAATAAATCACCTTTGAGTACGACGACACTATCACCGGACTATCCGCCATCACGATTTCATGCGCCCGCCGATAAATTTCATTGCGGCGTTCATCATCGGGAATGGTGGTCGCGCGTTCGAGCAGATTGTTGGCCTCGAAATTGTTATAGAAGGTGTCGTCTGTGCCATTGAGCACCAGTTGATTAAACACCGAACTGGGATCCGGGAAGGCGGCGCTCCATCCACTGAGGAAGAAAATGACATCGTTCTCACGGATGTGTGACCAGTAGGTCGATGAATCTTCACCAACGATGTTGATGGTCACGCCGATGTCTGCCAGATTTTCCTGTAAGATGAGATGCACCGGACTTTCGGCATCGGATGAGAAGATATAGAGATTAATCTCCGGGATGCCTTCGCCATTGGGGAAACCGGCTTCGGTCAGTAATTGCGCCGCACGCACCGGGTCATAGCGATAACCCTCGACATCAGACGCGGGAATCGTCGGCGGCAAAATGCCAAAATTACCCGGCAGGCGCTCTCCATCCATGACCGCATTCCACGCGCGTTCACGGTCAAAGGCATAAGCAAAGGCCTGCCGCACCAGTGGATTTTCGGCGAAAAACCCCTGTGACATATCGAAGCCATAATAACGGACATTTAATCCGGGTAGTTCATGATATTCAGCGGCGAATTCTTCACGAATCGCCACCCGCTGCGCCGCAGGAAAGTCAATCAACAGGTCGATTTCGTCATTGCGATACATTGCCAGTTCAGTATCGGCATCCGCCACAGCAATGAAGCGTACTGCATCCAACAGCGGGAAACCCGCATCACGAAAATCAGGATTTGCTACGAGACGGACTTCCACGCCCGGAGTCCACAACTCGACAATGAACGGCCCTGTCCCTACAGGACGCCGGTTGAAATCATCGCCAAGCTGTTCATAGGCTTCCTGCGGCACGATATACACATTCACAAGGTCAATCAAGAAGCGATGATTCGGGCGCACCAATGTGATTTGCAACGTGTAGTCGTCGAGCACTTCGATTCCTTCGACACTATCCGCCTCCCCTGCTGTGAATTCACTCGCGCCGACAACGGCTGATAGATAGTCAGGGTGACGCGATACCGTTTCATCGCCGCTTAAGAATGTCTCCATCGACCAGACGACATCGGCAGTCGTCACCATGCGGTCAACATAAGTCACACCGGCGACCTGCTGGAACAGCACCCCTTCGCGCAGATGGAACGTATAGACGAGACCATCCTCTGAAATCTCCCAACTATCCGCCAACCCGGGTGCAATCCCGCCCGTGTCGGCATCCTGTGTGACCAGCCCTTCATAAACCTGTACAATCACCTGCCGGGTCGCTAGCGTGTTGGACAAAAATGGATTTAAGTGCTGCGGTTCACTCAAAATCGGAAAACGCAGCACACCCGTTTCCTGCGCGGTAACCGCAATCGGCGCAAGCAGTGCAATGAGCGTCAAGCATATCAAACTGAATAACCAGCGTCGTGGTTTCATTGTCTCTTCCCCTACAGAATTTGTACTATTTCAATTTCGCAATATCTATAGGAGCATAGCGCGCCGGGCACACAATTGCTACTGTTTGGAATAATATGAATAGAGAACGTGTATGTTTAGAAACACCTTTCAGGCAAGACGATAGGCGATAATTACAGCATTCACTGAATAGAATATACAACTGTCACGAGATCGTCACCCCATTCAGCGGCAGGCGCACACGGAAGGTCGTGCCCTTGCCTTTACCGCCTGATTCAACGCGAATATCGCCATGATGACGTTCAATGAGTTCCTTACTCAACGCCAGCCCCAGTCCTGTGCCTTCTGCGCGCTGCGCTTCACCGCTTTCGATACGTTCAAAGCGTTTAAACAGGCGGTGATGCTCGTCCGGGTTGATACCGATACCCGTGTCCCACACTTCGATATAGGCGTCCGAGTTCTCGCGATACAGGCGCACACCGACATCACCCCCATCCGGCGTGAATTTCACCGCATTGGAAAGCAAATTGGTCATCACTTGAATGATTCGTAAACGATCTACGGATATGGGCGGCAATTCTTCAAAGTCCGTGTGTAGTGTGATGGCGTGTTTCGCCGCGCGCGCCCGGACGAGATTCAGGCTGTCGTGTACTGCCGCCGTTAAATCAACAGGTTGAATGTTTAAGTCGAAGCGTCCAGCCTCGATTTTGCTCAAATCCAGAATGTCATTAATCAGATTTAGCAGATGCCGTCCTGAATCGTGAATGTGTTCGACATACTCACGCTGCCGTTCGTTAAGCGAACCGATAGCACTCATCAGCAAAACTTGCGACATACCAATCACGGAATTCAGCGGAGTCCGCAGTTCATGACTCATATTGGCGAGAAAGGCACTCTTGGCACGATTAGCGGTTTCGGCATCTTCTTTGGCTTGCTGAAGCTCGACTTCAAATCGCTTACGATCTGTGATGTCTTTGGCAATACCCACCACGCGGACGAACTGCTTATTTTCATCATAAATTGGAAAAGAGCGATCCCACAGCCAGCGTACTTCACCATCAGGCCGCACAATCCGGTATTCAATATCAATGGGCGCACCCTTTTCAAATACTTCCCCGACCCAATCTAAATCGTCAGGGTGTATATACTGCCGATTGGCGCGCGGATTCGTATATAACGTCTCGCCAGAAACGCCAAACACAGCATCATAGGCCGGGCTGACATAAAAGTGCTGTGAATTGGTGGCATCGGTCATCCAGATCACATCCTGAATATTTTCGGCAATTTGCCGGAAGCGTTCCTCGCTGGCTTGCAACGCCTGTTCTGCCTGTTTACGCTCGGTAATATCGCTGGCGATACCCACCACACGATAGGCCGCATCGTCTTCATTGTGAATGTGGATGGTACGATTCCAGAGCCAGCGAGTCACCCCATCCGGGCGGATAACCCGAAATTCAACTTCACCGTCATGCAATAAGGCGGCTGAGTGATCCCCCAACACCCGTTCACGGTCATCGGGGTGGACAAATTCGGCAATCGATGTGGTTTGTTCATACCAGGATTGGCAGGTGTAATTTGTCACCCGTTCATAAGCAGGGCTGATATAGAGGCGTTCTAAACTTTGCGGATTCATCATCCAGACAATATCGTGCATATTATCGGTAATTTGCCGGAAACGTTCTTCACTCTCTTGCAGCGCTTTTTCTGCTCGTTTGCGGCCTGTGATGTCACTGGTAATACCCACAACACGAAACACCTCCCCGTCTCCATCTCGAATCGGGAAGGTTCGCATCCATAACCAGCGCTCTGTCCCATCGACACAAATGGCGCGAAATTCGAGGCTGAGTTCCTCTTCGTCGGCTTTGATGGAGAGGTTTTGTTCCGAAATCCACGCTAAGTCATCGGGGTGTGCGGACTGAATCAGGCCGGTTTCGCCTGTATACCAGCTTGCGAGTGAATACCCCATAATCTGTTCGTAGGCGGGACTCATGTAGATGCGCTCGTTTTCACCGGGTATAACGCCGGGCGTAATCATCCAGAACATATCCTGAATATTATCCGCCATTTGCCGGAAGCGTTCTTCACTTTCCCGCAAGGCCTCCTGTATGCGCCGCCGTTCATTGATGTCATGACCCACAGTTTGATACTCGGTCAAAACGCCATTGACATCAAATAAGGCGCGATTCGTCCATTGATGCCAGCGTCGTTCGCCCGCCCCACT
>CAZTLI010000294.1:655-6977 GCA_964614375.1 uncultured Anaerolineaceae bacterium | reverse complement strand
GGCGATTTAGGCGTCGATATTGTGGTCGAAAGCACGGGTATCTTCACCAGTCGCGATGCAGCCGCAAAACACTTAGAGGGTGGTGCGAAAAAGGTCATCATTTCCGCCCCCGCAAAGGGCGAAGACCTCACCATCGTACTTGGCGTGAATCAGGACAAATATGACCCTGCCAAACACCATGTAGTGTCCAATGCGTCTTGCACCACCAACTGCCTTGCACCTGCTGCCAAAGTCGTGAATGATGTATTTGGCATCAAGCAAGCCTTTATGACCACAATTCACAGTTACACCAACGACCAGCGTATTCTCGACCTGCCCCATAAAGACCTGCGACGTGCGCGTTCAGCCGCCACCAACATCATCCCCACGACCACAGGTGCAGCCAAAGCGGTCTCATTGGTCATCCCTGAATTGCAAGGCAAGTTCGACGGCATGGCAGTTCGTGTTCCCACGCCAACCGGGTCGCTTGTTGATTTCGTCGCCACAGTCAATAAAACACCAAACAAAGACGACCTCATCGCGGCATTCGAGGAAGCTGCGGCAGGCCCCATGAAAGGCATTCTCGATGTATCGCATGAACCGCTCGTATCCAGCGACTACATTGGCAATCCCTACTCCAGTATCATTGACGCGCTATCCACCTCTGTAGCGGACAACCTCGTCAAAGTCATCACATGGTATGACAATGAATGGGGTTACTCATCACGAGTTGCCGATCTCGTCATCTTTATGGGTGATAGATTATAGTCTGAGGATTCGTTGAATTCGATAGAGGCGGGAGAGTGCATTTCTCGCCTCTTTTCTCTTATGGAGCAAAAATCATGAACAAAATGACTGTACGTGATGTCGATTTTTCAGGAAAACGGGTGCTGATTCGGGTCGATTTCAACGTGCCCCTGGACGGTGACACCATTACGGACGACACACGCATCCGTGCCGCTGTCCCGACCCTGCAACACATTCTCGCGCAAAAGCCAAAAGCCATTGTATTGATGTCCCATCTGGGTCGTCCGAAAGGTGAACCCGACCCTAAATACTCACTCGCGCCTGTTGCACCTGCGCTGGCTGAGCTGCTGGGTGTGGACGTCGCATTTGCGACGAACTGTGTCGGAGAAATAGCAGACAACGCCGTCAAAAATCTAACCGATGGTGGTGTTTTACTGCTGGAAAATACCCGCTTTCATGCTGGCGAAACGAAAAACGACCCGGAACTCGCGCAACAAATGGCAAAACACGGCGACATCTTCGTCAACGACGCTTTTGGAACAGCCCATCGTGCCCATGCCTCAAACGTAGGCGTGGCTGACCATTTGACCGCAGTTGCAGGTCTATTGATGGAAAAAGAAATCAACTATCTCGCGATTACACTGGAAAACCCCAATCGTCCTTTTGTGGCGATCCTGGGCGGTGCAAAGGTATCCGACAAAATTGCGGTCATCGAATCGCTGCTGAGCAAGGTCGATAGCCTGCTGATTGGTGGCGGCATGGCGAACACCTTCTTCAAAGCACAAGGTTACGCCATAGGTAATTCGCTGGTTGAAGACGATGCCCTCGCCACTGCGCGCAATCTACTCCAACAGGGCGGTGATAAACTCCAATTACCAACCGATGTCCTGTTAGGTGATAAATTTGACAACGATGCCAACCAGCAAACCATCAACATCTCTGATGGCGTACCTAATGGATGGAGCATCTATGATATTGGCATGAATACGATTGCCGCGTTTTCAGAAACACTCGCTGCTGCAAAGACAGTCGTCTGGAACGGGCCGATGGGTGTATCTGAAATGCCCGGTTTCGCGAAAGGCACAAATGCCATCGCCGAGAAGCTGGCGCAAATTACGCAATCCGGTGCAGTCACCATCATTGGCGGTGGCGATTCTGCTGCCGCAGTCGAAAAGGCCGGTTTAGCCGACCAATTCACGCATGTTTCGACCGGTGGCGGCGCAAGTCTTGAACTACTGGAAGGCAAAACGCTGCCCGGACTAGCGGCACTGAAGGATAAATAGCCCGCTCAGGTCGCGCAAAACACAAAGTTTACACACTTGCAACACTTTGTGTTTGTTTGCGTAACGACCTATAGACTATAATCCTTACAGGATACCTGCGGATAGTCGGAGTCTGGCAATGGCTTTATATGAGGGGGAGCAAGTCGGCCCCTTTCACATTGTCGGTCAACTCGGACAGGGTGGAATGGCGACCGTTTATAAAGCCTATCACCCGGAACTTGATCGACATGTGGCTATCAAAGTAATGCACGAATCATTTCTTGAAGATCAAAATTTTCAAGAACGATTTCGGCGTGAGGCGCGCATCGTCGCCGCGCTGGAACATCCACACATCGTTCCCATTTATGGTTACGACCAATACAAACGCCAACCCTACCTCGTGATGAAGTTCATTGAGGGGCGCACACTCAAGGAACTGCTCATCAAAGCGCCCCCCACACTCGAAGAAGTGCTGCATATCATCACGGCAGTTGGCAGCGCGCTATCCTATGCCCACGAAAAAGGTGTCCTACATCGAGATATCAAGCCGTCAAATATCGTCATTGATGGAGATAATGTCCCCTATCTAACGGATTTTGGACTAGCGCGTGTGTTGCGGGCGGGCGAATCAACAATGAGTCAGGATATGGTACTGGGCACGCCACACTATATCTCGCCCGAACAGGCTCAGGGTAAGAAGGACATCGACGGACGCACGGACATCTATTCGCTCGGGGTTGTGTTGTACGAACTTGTCGTTGGGCGTGTGCCATTCAGCGCGGATACGCCTTTTGCGGTTATACACGACCATATTTACACGCCCCTGCCCCTGCCGACTGCCGTTAATCCCGAAATTCCCGTAGCAGTAGAAGCCGTATTGTTTAAGGCGCTGGCAAAACGTCCAGCAGACCGCCACGAGACTGCCAATGCACTGGTTGAAGACTTCCGCGATGCAGTAGAAGAGAGCAATCTCGACGCGCTTTCAAGTGACCGCGCAACTGTCGCAGCAATATCAATTGCCCGGCTGCGCGAACAACATCAAGCCGAAGCGACGCCCGCCTACGCACCAATTCCAGCAGCCTATATCACACCAGCAGGCGTTTCATCGTCATCCATTCATCAACCCGAACGTTATGGTCGGCGCTGGATGATAGGCGGGTTAGTATCATTCCTGATTATCTGTATGATGAGTAGTGTGATTGCATTGGGCGCGGCAGAAAACATCCAGCAAGTCGCAACGGTGCAAGCCTTGAGCACGCAATCCAATTCATCGCGTGTAACGCCATCGCCAACTGTTGACCGCCTCGGCACCATTTCCATCGCCGCTGTCCCGGAACTCACACTTGCGGAATCTGAAACATATCTTGACGAAAACGCGCAAGACCCGATTGCATATCTTGCACGCGCACGCGCCCTCTGGATTGAAAACGACAATTCTGCTGTAACCGTCGTGCGCGAAGGCCTGCAATACGCAGATACCAATACCCTTGACTATGTATTTACTGCCGCGGAACTTGCCGCTGCTACTGAACATCCTCTACCGGCAACGCTGTTTTACGCCATTGCCTATGGCCTCGATAGTCAGGATGGGGTTATTGAACCCTATATACGCGACACCGCAGGTCAATACCTGTACCGAACGGTCATCACATCAGGCAATCGTGTGAATTTCAGCGATTTGGTGAGCAACGTGTTAGATGATGAGCAAATCCGCACCATCACCCGGAGTCCATTCTTACAGGTCATCACTGCGCGAATGAATATTGAACAAGGTGATTTGTCCACAGTCGAATCGACCCTCGAAACCGCACAAGCGAACAGTAACGATACAATCAATGCTGAAATTGCCTTAGTCTGGGGTGAACTCGATGTCGCACAAGGTAACAATGCTTCCGCGCTGCGGCGCTGGCAAAGTGCCCTAAACGATCAGAGTGCGCCAGATTGGGTGCGCCAAAGAGCCAATACTTTAATTCAGTCACTGGGGGAATAAATGCGAACACCAATTATTGCAGGCAACTGGAAAATGTATAAAACAATCGACGCTGCCGCTGCCTTTGTCCGTGAACTTGCACCGACCATTGCAGCCTATGACAGCGTTGAACGAGTGGTATGTCCCCCGTTTATCGCAATAGATGCCGTTTCTAAAGCGCTAAAAAACACCGACCTGAAAGTTGGCGCGCAAAGTATGCACTGGGAGGCGCAAGGGGCATATACAGCGCAAATCTCGCCAACCATGCTGCAAGGATTGGTCGAATATGTCATCATCGGTCACTCTGAATGCCGTGCCTACTTGAACGAAACGGATGAAACGGTCAACAAAAAGGTCAAAGCTGCCCTTGCGTATGGTCTCAAACCGATTATCGCGGTAGGTGAAAGTCTGAAACAGAATGAGGCCGATGAAACTGAATCATTTGTCGGTCAGCAGGTGCGCGCTGCCCTTGAAGGCGTTGAAGCCGACAATATGACGAACATCGTCATCGCCTATGAACCTATCTGGGCAATTGGCACAGGCAAAAATGCCAGTGGCGAGATAGCTAACGCCATTATCGGCGGCGTCATTCGCCAAACACTCGTGCGCCTCTACGGCAATGCGATAGCCCAGTCGGTACGGATACAGTACGGTGGCAGCGTGAAACCGGAGAATATGGCAGAATATATGTCACAACCAGATATTGATGGCGCATTGGTGGGTGGCGCATCACTCAAAGTTGATGATTTCACAAAATTGATCGCAATTGCCGCGCAATAAGCCAGAAAGGAGCATACTCTGGTCGGGTTGGATGTTTTCGCAGCAATCGGCTTCGTTGTCGTCCTATTTATTATTTTTCGGCAAATTGAACGCTGGTTGCACCAGCACATCTTTAAAGTTGGCTGGTTACTGACACAGAATTTCCAGACTACGACCATCCTCTATTATACATTCTTCCTACCCGGTGTTGTCCTCCACGAAGTCGTGTTCTGGTTGATGGCGGGCGTTCTGGATGTCCGTGCCGAACGCGCCATCCAATGGCCGGAAAAACAGGAAATCGGCGACCTCAAACTTAATTTTGTGAAGCTCTCCAATCGCGCAGGGCGCATAAAAACTGCGATTATCAGTGCATCACCTGTGATAGTGGGCATGGTCATCATCTGGCACATCGCCAGCCAGATATTTAACATCAGCACCACCCTCGGCGTGATAAACAGTGGCGATTTGGGAGATATTGCGACCGGAATTGGGCAATTGACAACCGCGCCGGATTTTTGGCTGTGGTTTTATTTGGCCTTTGTGGTTGGCAACACGATGATTCCGTCCAATACATCGCAGTTGCGTGGTTGGTGGGTGATTGCGGCGGGGATTGCCGTTGTTCTGTTAGCGCTCGTCATCATCGGAATCGGCAACCAGTTATTCTCCGTCATCTCCGTTCCGATAATTGACAGCCTTAATATCCTATCGGGCATTCTCGCCCTACTTATTGGCATCAACATCTTCATGACGCTCGTTCTCGGCACTATCGAAGCGGTTGTGGAACGGTTCACAGGGCGCAGCGCCACCTTCCGCAGCGGCAAAATGATTGTGATGAGCAGAGAAGAAGTCTTAGCACAACGCGAACAAGAACGACGACGCGCCCGTCAGCGTCCAACCCGAAGGGAAACTGTTACAGGCCCGCCAACAATCTACCGCTTCCCCTTACCCATTCCCGATGTACCCGGTAAAGAACCAGTCACACGCGCGCCCGCCGCGATTGTCGAGCCACAACGTCCCGAAGCCATTCCATCTACAGCAGGCGCACGCGGCGGTACAAGTGTTATTGAGCGTGGCAAAGCTGAAACGGCAGGGGATACATCTGAAAGACCCGCAGCACGAACCCCCCTGGCCTTACCCGGTGAGCGTGCCAGCGAACCCACAATTCGGCAAGCGCCATCATTGCGTTCATCGTCCGCGAGGGATGACAGCATGACCGATGATCCTAAATCCACATCCGAGCGACCTGCTGCTTCAGCGCGTCCAACCCTACCACCATCGCCGTTTGGTTCACGTTCATCGACAACCGATGACGATGACCAAAGCAGAAGTCAATCGCAACAACCGCGCCCCCCCTTCAAACCGGGAGCGCCATCAAGCCAACCATCAGCACGCCCAACACCATTTTCAGGAAGACCGCCCGCTAGAAAGCCAGATGATGAGGACGATGACGAAAAGCCCGCTGCATCAGCCAGTTCACGGCTCGGTGGTTTTGCCTCACGTCCCTCACCGGTCGCTGGACAACCTCCCGCTAGAAAGCCGGATGATGAGGATGATGACGAAAAGCCCGCTGCATCAGCCAGTTCACGGCTCGGTGGTTTTGCCTCAC
>CAZTLI010000294.1:0-555 GCA_964614375.1 uncultured Anaerolineaceae bacterium | reverse complement strand
GTCCCTCACCGTTTTCTGGACGACCTGCCGCACCTTCTGCCAGGGATACAGATGACGACAAGGACGAGGATGTCGAAAAACCCGCATCGTCTCTGTCATCGCGACTCAGTGGACTGTCGCCACGTCCATCGCCATTCGCACCACGTCCGACTGCCGCCAGTGAAGACGATGAGGATGATTTGGATGATGAAGATGACTACGGGTATGACGATGATGAAGAATACGAAGATGATGAGGACGAAGAAGTTGATGCCAGTTCACGCCTGGGCGGTTTTGCCAGTCGCCCGTCCCCATTCGCAAGTTCCAGACCACACACACCACCACGACCCGGCGGATCATTCTTGTCCAGCCGACTTCAAGGATCGCGTGCAGAAGAAAATGATGAGGACGACGAAGACGATATTACTTATGAGGATGTTGACGACTGACCCTGATCATGGCGTGCGACAATCGCAAACCCGATAAGTATCAACCCGACCATAACACTAAACGCGATAAACTTGAACATGCGACTGCCTGTCACCAGCGTGAGCAGACCAAAAAGCGCACAAAACA
>CAZTLI010000293.1:3095-7009 GCA_964614375.1 uncultured Anaerolineaceae bacterium | reverse complement strand
TTGGGGCAAGCGTGCAACAGAAGCCCCCGAATTTATTCGTGGGGAGCGTCACACAAACCTAATCAAACATCAAGAATCGTCCAACCGCCGCGCATAGATGCCCGGATGATTGGCGAGAGGCTGTTCGCATTATCGTTTCCCGATATGTTGCAGAATCATCTGTGCGCGGGCTGCCCATGTATAGTGTGTCATCACGCGCTCATAAGCCGCGTCCGCCAGTCGTTGGCGCAGCGCCGGGTCTTGCAAGCGCTGGAGTGCCTGTGCGAGCGCATCCGCATCCCCCGGCGGGACGAGGAGCGCGGTTTCGTCATCGGTGACGACATCCGCCCAACCGGGCAAGTCCGACGCCACAATTGCCCGGCGTGCCGCCATGTATTCAAACAGTTTGAGGGGTGATGTGTAATAGGCGAATTGTGGTGTGAAGGGATGCGGCATCGCGCAGACATCAAACGCGCTCAAATAGCGTGGCACAGCCTCCGGCGCGACATGCCCCGCATACAAGAATCGCGATTCAGCCAATCCGAGTTTCAGCCAATGCTGACGCAGTTCCTCTGCCATATCATCCGGCCCACCGACCAGCGCCAGACACGCATCATCAATTTGAGCCAGCGCGTCAATGAGCGTGCCCACGCCTTTATCCATCGCCAGCGTATGCAGTCGTCCCACATACCCGACGATATACACGTCTTCAGGCCAACCGATGTCACGGCGTGCCGCTGCTTGTTCGGGCATATTGGCGAAGCGTCCCGCACGAATGCCGTCATGCGCGACGAGCGCTGTATCTGCATTTGCGCCTATGCGAATGAGGTCGTCGCGCAGTTTTGATGTAATGGCGATGATGTGTCCCACACGTTTGATCAGACGCCGCTGCAAATTTTGCCCGCGCGATGTGGGCGCGAATTGATGCGATTCGTAGGCGAGGGTTCGTTTGGGTTTGATGAAACTCAATATCCACAGCACAAACGGGTCGCGACTATAAATGATGTCTGCCTGTGTGAACAACGCCCGCAGCAGCACAACCAGCGTAAACGTGCTCATTTGCAGATAAAACAGCAGCTTAGCCAGCGTATTGACTTTATCGGCTTGCAGCCAGATGAGGTCAAATGTCAAAATGCGGCGCATGGTGAATGTCGGTTCGACACCATAATAGGCGAACACGTCGTCAATGGCGTTCATTTCCCGCGTGTTGCGGCGGCGCGCTGCCCACAATTCCACATCCGCACCTGCTGCGGCGAAGGCTTCGCAGTTTTGCATAATCTGCAAACCGTGGGCTTTTTCTGTTGGCAGGCGAATGTTGGCGATATACAGCAGTTTCATGCCTGCCCCTTATGCGCCGTCACAAAATAGCCGAGGGGATAATCATGGGCATTGCGATATTTACCCCCAGAACGCCGCGTGACCCGTCCGTCTATCCACAGCGCGATACGAAAGGCCAATCCACGCACGAGTCGCGGCACCGCAAAATCGACCTGTGATACTGCCGCTGTGAATGCGCCACCGCCTAAGGGTTCGACGATGACATCTGTAAAACCGTGTGCGGTCAATTTGCGTTCGAGCGTCGTCGCCGTATAACGGAAAAAATCATAGGGATCGCCATGCACACGCATCAGAAAAGGCACATAGATATAGAAGATTCCGCCCGCCGCCAGCGCCCGAAAGGCTTCCGCCATCACCCTATCATGATCGTAAATGTGTTCCAGAAAATTGAAGGCGATGCAGGTCTGGAACGCATTATCATCACAGGGGATACCCGCCTCAATATTGGCGACGTGTGTCGGATTTTTGTCCGCGACCATATCGACGGATACGACATCCAGCGTATGGAAATTGGGGATGATATTGTGATAACTGGACGTGCCCGCTTCGCCCGCGCCTAAATCGAGCACTGGCGGGGTCAATGCGAGCGATTGGATGCGCGCATTCAAAAACGCGCGTCCCAGACTTTTGCCCGACTTGAACATCCGTCGTACCGTCGCGATGTCTACCGGTTGAGTCACGCCTATTGCCTCTGGGTTTGATTCATGAAACGACGCTGCCGTTTTGCTCTCTTCGTTGATAGCTGCCCGCTATCGTCGGCGCAAAGCATAACAGCGTCGTTCACATTTGGCTATGGCGCGCCGGAACGGGGTATACTCCTTGTGATGGTGAGATAGTCGATTGTGGTGTTATGACCGAGAATGAACGACCTGCCACCCGAAAACCATACACACCCGGTTGGGGAATGCGCCTGGCTGCGGCGCTGTTCGTCGCTTTCTTAACGGGAATCGTCGTCGGCGCGAGTATTGAACTCTTCTTCATCATGTTAGTGTTCATCGCTGGCCTGATGTATGTCGATGCGATGCGTAAGCGCCGTAAACGCGGGGAACGGTCTTAAACGGATTCGATGCGTCCTGTTACGATAGTCATGCTGCCATCACTCACCGAAAAGGAACGCCATGTCTGCACAGGAAACGGTCGCCCAGGTCGCCGAGGGGATTTATCAGGTGCGATTGCCGCTGCCGTTCGCGTTGAATATCGTCAACTGTTATGGGCTGCGCGATGGCGCTGGCTGGACAATCGTTGATACGGGCATTCACACGGCGGATGGTGAAGCGACATGGCGTGAAGCCTTCAACACGCTTAAGATAGCGCCGCAGCATATCCAGCGTATTATCCTCACGCATGTGCATCCTGACCATTATGGTATGGCGGGCTGGTTGCAGCAGATTTGCGCCGAAGTCGATCATTATCCGATGATGTATCTCTCGCCGCGCGAGGCAGAATGGGCGGAACAGACGTGGGTGACATCAGAATATGACGATTCTTTCCTGCAATTTCTACTCCAGAACGGGATGCCGCCGCCGCAAGCCGAAGAAGTGGCAAACAGTATGGAACACACGCGCAGGATGACGCGCCCGCTGCCGTTACAATCCGCCACCATTGAAGCGGGTACACGGTTGGCGATTGGCGAACGCAGCTTTGAGACAATTCACGCGCCGGGACACAGCGATGGTCAACTCCTATTTTATGATGCGGATGACCGTTTGCTGCTGAGTGGTGATCATGTGTTGATGAAAATCACGCCCAACATCGGTCTGTGGCCCGCGACCGATCCCGACCCGCTGGGACGATTTATGGATTCGCTGCGCCAACTACGCGAACTCGATGTGCGTTTGGCGCTGCCCGGTCATCGTGCGCTGATTCACGATTGGCGGGGACGGTTGGACGAACTGCTCAATCATCACCAAGAACGGCTGGAACACACACTGGATGCCGTCCGTGATGGCGCAACCGTGTTCGAGGCCAGCCTAAAAGTCTTTTCCAGCGAACGTTTTACCCACCACGAATGGCGTTTTGCATTAGCCGAAACCCGCGCCCACCTCGAATACCTCCAACTGCGCGGGCAAGTTACCTGTGACGATAACAAGGTGCCTCGCTTTAGAGCCGTATAGAGCGTCTCAGCGGTCGGCATTTCAGCATCACTTTACCCTCTGTGCTCATTGCGTTCTCTGCGGGTCAGCTTTTAGTAATCGGCCAGTCCCTCCGCGCGTTGCATTGAAACTTTCCTATTAAGTTCGTAAATTACACTTTTCACGAATAATTCATAAGATTTTTCGAAGAATCCAACTTTTGTAATGCCATTTTCTGTTATCCTGTGGGTGAAGTACGCAGTGAGGCATTGAAACCTTACGCTAGAGACGCACTGCGAATGGAGGGGAGGGGATAAATCGGGGGATTTATCCCAAAGAGCCGGATACCGCTGAACGATTGGTGGTGTCCGGTTCTTTATTGTGGCGTGAAATCGGTATGAAATCGTCCCATCGCGCGACCCGTGCCCCTCATCCGTGTTGTAACAAGTGGCAATCTTCAGCAGCGTACCCATCACGCACAACACCACGAGGGGGAACGCCCGTTATGCGTGTCGCACTATTCAC
>CAZTLI010000293.1:0-2995 GCA_964614375.1 uncultured Anaerolineaceae bacterium | reverse complement strand
CATCACGCACAACACCACGAGGGGGAACGCCCGTTATGCGTGTCGCACTATTCACCGAAACCTTTCTGCCCAAAGTCGATGGCATCGTCACTGTCATCTGCCTGCTGCTCGACCATTTGACCGAACGCGGCATCGAAACGGTCATCGTCGCGCCGAAATTGGGCGACATCGACGCCTATAATCAAACGCCGATTATCCCGGTGCGGGGTGTGACGCTGCCGCTGTATCCTGAACTGAAAATCGGCCCCCCGACCTATTTCACCTATCGTCAACTGCGTGATTTTAATCCCGATATTGCTCATTTCATCCACCCGGCTTTAATTGGGACGTTCGGCTTGCTGATGGCGAAGTGGTTGGACATCCCCACCCTGGCGTCATTTCACCTGGACATCGCCCGCATCACCCATCACTTTCATCTGGGCTTTTTAGAGCCGATTACCAACTGGTATACGCGCGTGGTCTTCAATCGTGCCGATTACACCCTCGCGCCATCGAAGTTGATTCAGCGCGAAATGCTGGCATTGGGCGTCAATGAGGTTGGCTTGTGGGGGCGCGGCGTGGATGCTGAGAAATTTCATCCGCGCTATCGGGACGATACCATGCGCGCCCGCCTGTCCGATGGTCATCCTGACGCTACAATTTTGCTGTATGTTGGGCGGCTTTCCAGCGAGAAACAAATCGACCAGATTAAGGCGGTATTGGACGCTGTTCCGGGTACACGTTTGGCAGTGGTCGGCGATGGCCCCGCCCGTGAGGATTTACAAGCCCACTTCGCCCATACACCGACGACGTTTATGGGCTATCTGCGTGGTGAGGAACTGTCACAGGCCTATGCCAGCGCCGACATCTTCGTCTTTCCGTCAGCAATGGAGACATTTGGCCTCGTGATTACCGAAGCGATGGCAGCAGGACTGCCTGTGGTCGCATCGCGTGTGGGTGGTATCCCCGATGTGGTCGAAGAAGGGCGCACCGGCTATACCTTCGACGTGGGTGATATAGCCGCCATGATTGACGGTGTGCAGCAAATCGTCCAACGCGGTACAGACAGTATCCGCCAGATGGGACGTGATGCCCGCGCCTTTGCCGAAACCCAGACCTGGCCCGCGATGATGGATGAAGTCATCGACCACTACGCGCGCCTCATCGCTCTGCGCGACAACATGGCAGCAACGGCGTGACAGTATGTTCGTCTAATCATAGGTGGTGATGTCTGCCCGTGTGTAAATGGCATCTGCCGGGACAAGGCCGCTGGCGTCGAAAATTTGCTTCACATTGCGCCCATCGAGCGTAATCATCGCGCTCTGGATTTGCGGCACGAAGAAGACGTTAATCAGCAGCAAATCTTCCATGAGCGCATCCATACACACGCCGGATAACAGCATCTGTCCGCTGAGGACGATAGTCGCATGACCATTATCGACGGTCACTTGTTGGACAGTGACGCTGCTGTTGATAAATGGATTGAATGCGCCGGGTTGACCGGTTGTGTTGCCATTATCGAAGCTGAACATCGCTGTCAGACGCGCTTGTATATCGCCAGCAATCGAACCTGTCGGCAAGCCATCAAAGGCCATAATCTGTGCGGTGGCAACGCCTTCACAACCGATTTGCAACCCGGTCGGGTCGCCAACGAAGGCCTGATACATCTCTAACCGAACCCGTCCCGGCGGCACTTGCTGTTCTTGCTGGCGGGCGGTGGCTTCATCCAGCGGATTGATGTTGTACGGCGTATAGACTGTTTGCCCGGTTTCCAGCACATTCGCATTCGCCAGACAATTGGCCTCTACCAGCGCATCAACTGTCGTGCCCGCGCGCCCGGCAATTGAAAAGAGTGTATCCCCGCGCACGACGACATACGGAATCCAGCCTGTAGGGCGCGGACAATCGGCCTGTGGTAATTGGGCGGTGGGCGCTGCGGCGATTGTCGTTGGCGCGGGTGTTGCCAGGTCGGTAGGGGTGGATTGTGGCGTGTGGGTCAGATTTTCTGCTGCTGTAATCGGCGTTGTGATGGGGTCTGCTTGTGTCGCTGCTGCGCTCAGGTTACAGGCAGCCAGCACAGGAAGCAGCAATAACGTTAACAAACGAAATAGCCTGAACACGGTATTCACTCCAATACGTCCCATAATCAGTCAATGAAGCACTATTGCGTAACTTATTGTACGGGTGTCAGTGGCTTAAGGGATGGTGTAACAGGCCAGCAGCAGGCAATCGCAGGGTGGACGTGGGTTATGGGCGTGTGTGACTAACGGGGACGCAGACGCCCATCGTCCGGCAGCATGTCGCGGGCGGGGATGGTCTCATCCTCATCGACGAATTCGGGACGTTGACCATGCGGACGCCAGAACAAGGGATGGGTGGGATGGGTGAAGCGCATCAGGTCGATTTGCGCGTTCCAGTTGCGTCCATCGGGCATGATGGTGCTGGAATCAAAGCGCGCGCCATCCAATGTCGCTTGCTGTAAATCGGCTTCGAGCAGGTTTGCACCGCGCAAGTCGGCCTCAACCAGGCTGGCAGTTTGTAAGCGTGCGCCGCGCAATGTCGCATACTGCAAATTGGCCTGCGTCAGGTCGCCACCCGTGATGTAGGTATCGCTCAAGTCCGCTTTGGTGAGCCGCGCCCCCTCCAGACGGACACGACGCATGACTGCCATCGTGAGGTCGGCATTTTGCAGGTTGGCTTCCGTGAGCTGGGTGTCGTCTATGCTGGCTTGAATCAGGCTGACGCCACGCATGGACGCGCCATTGAATATCGCCCCGCGCAGATTGGCGCGCCGCAAATCGCTCGCATCGAGATTGCTGGCGACAAAATCGGCCCCCACCAGTATCGCTTCATACAGCACAGCCCGCGAAAAATTGGCTTCATTACAATTGGCCCGCTGGAGATTGGCCTGCGCGAGGTTCGCCCCGGCGAAATTCGCCATGAACAAATTGGTTTGTTTGAGATTGCCCCCGCGCAGATTTGCCCCTTGAAAGTTGCCCATGAACAGGTCGGTATC
>CAZTLI010000292.1:0-7053 GCA_964614375.1 uncultured Anaerolineaceae bacterium | reverse complement strand
GCCTTTGATGCGCGATTCCAGATTGGTGATTTCTCGTCCAATAGCCGAGAGGCGCACGCGGTCAATCATGGATGCAAATTGGCTTTTGAGTTCGCCAACTTTGGCTGCAACTGTGGCAGTATCCGTCTCGCTAAGTGAGGTGCTGGCTGCTCCGGCGGCTGCGCCTGATTTTGTGCCTGCGAGTGTGCCTTTGACACCTTTTTTCTCGTCACCTTTGCCACCTAAGGCCGCTGCCAAACTTGATTTTTCGTCTTGTCCTTTGGACTGACCTTTAAGCGCATCAAGGGCACTTTGTTTAGTTTCTTGACGTTGGCTGGCAAGGTCATCGAGCATCTTTTGACCTTTTTTGTCACCGGGCACGGGTTTACCTTTCAGCGCATCCAATAGACCTTGCTGGTCTTTGTCGTCACCTTTGCCCTTTAAAGCATCCGCCAGACCCTTCTTTTCGTCATCATCTTTGCCTTTTCCACCCAATGCGCCGAGCAGGTCTTTTTTATCACTCATCCACAAACTCCTTAATTTGCATTCGTTTTGTTGATTTTGGCATGTAAATACGCCTCCATAAATTCGCCTAAACGACCATCTAGCACGGCGGACGTATTGCCGACTTCGGCATTGGTACGATGGTCTTTTACCATGTGATAAGGGTGCAGCACATACGACCGAATCTGATTACCCCAGCCCGCGTCCACATTTTCGCCTTTTAGCTGTGCTAATTCT
Organism: uncultured Anaerolineaceae bacterium; assembly: GCA_964614375.1. Classification (GTDB taxonomy): domain Bacteria; phylum Chloroflexota; class Anaerolineae; order Aggregatilineales; family Phototrophicaceae; genus CAZTLI01. The sequence goes on along the minus strand of CAZTLI010000292.1, from coordinate 6,333 downwards.
GCCTCTTGTTTCTTACGCTCCAGTTCCATCAAACGGGCTTTTAGAATTTGCATCGCCCGTTCGCGATTCTGATTCTGGCTGCGCTGATTCTGGCATTGGACGACCACGCCTGTCGGGATATGGGTGATGCGTACCGCTGTGTCGTTCTTCTGGACGTGCTGCCCACCCGCGCCGCCAGCCCGATAGGTATCTATTCGCAAGTCTTTTTCATTAACTTCTATGTCGATGTCCTCTTGAATATCAGGCCACAATTCGACCTTGGCGAATGATGTGTGACGACGATTGGCAGCATCATAGGGACTCAACCGCACGAGACGATGTACACCCTGTTCGCTTTGTAGGTATCCATAGGCATAATCGCCTTCGACAGCAATGGTCACACTCTTAATAGTATTGGGTTCTTCACCATCGCTGCGTTCAATAACGTCATACTTATACCCATTTTGGTCGAACCAACGCAAATACATCCGTTCCAGCATTCGCGCCCAATCCTGTGCATCTACGCCGCCCGCGCCCGCATGTATCGCCATAATCGCGTTTTCGTCATCATATGGGCCGGATAGCATCGCCTGAAGTTCCATCCGGTCAATCAAGGATTGCAGCTTTTCAGTTTCAGACGTAAGTTCATCAACCAGCGACTCATCGTCCATTTCAGCCAATTCCAGTGTATCATTCACCCGCTGCGACAAATCGCGCCAGCGTGCGATCTGACTATTGAGACGAGACAGTGACTGCGTGACGGTGCGGGCGGTGTCTGGATCATTCCAAAAATCGGGTTGACTGGCCTGTTTTTCCAGGTTTTCGACTTGTTGGATTTTGCCATCAATATCAAGCTGCGTCATCAGCCGTGTGATAAGCCGCTTCATATCCGTAAGAGATTCAACAAGAGTGTCCATATCAAACATGCGGTGAGCCGAAAGCGTACCGCTAACTCCTTCCATAGGGCATTATAATGGGTTTTCGCGGATTGTGTTTAGGAAACGGTGGGGAAGTCAGTCAGTTCTCGTCGAAGATACTGGCAACGAAATTTTCCGGGCTGAAGAGGACGAGATCGTTAATGCCTTCACCCAATCCGATATACTGCACAGGTAATCCTAAATCGTTGTATATGGAAAACACCATGCCTCCTTTGGCTGTGCCGTCTAACTTGGTCACAATAATGCCGGTTACATTTACACTTTCGCCAAATTTTTGCGCTTGTTGTAGCGCATTTTGCCCCGTTGTGCCATCTAAGACCAGTAACACTTCATGCGGCGCGTCTGGCACGACCTTGCCGGATACCGATTTAATCTTTTCAAGTTCTGCCATCAAATTGTAATTACTATGTAAGCGTCCGGCGGTATCTATAATCAATATGTCATATCCACGCGCTTTAGCGGCAGCGGTTGCATCATAAACGACGGAAGCCGGGTCGCTGTTGGGTTTTCCGGCGATTACAGGCACACCCGCACGTTCGCCCCATGTTTGTAATTGTTCGATAGCAGCCGCCCGAAAGGTGTCTCCAGCAGCGAGCATCACTTTACGTCCAGCGCGGGATAGCCGATGGGCGAGTTTTGCGATAGAGGTGGTTTTGCCCGCACCATTCACACCGACGACCAGAATGATGGATAATTCGCGTCCGCTCACATCAAGTGGTGGCGGTGTTTTGAGCAGCGAGGCTAATGTCTCTTTCAGAACACCATGAAGCGCATCGGCTTTAGTAATGCCATCACTCGCAACCCGATTTTTAAGCATGTCGATAACTTTTTGGGTCGTATCCACGCCCAAATCGGATTGGATCAGGATGGCTTCCATATCATCCCAGGTGTCGTCATCAATTTCGGTATTACCCAATACCTGCGCGATACGCCCAAAGAATGATTGGCGGGTTTTGGACAAACCTTTGCGGAAGATACTCACGCGATAAGTCTCCATGATGGTTGGGGAAATGCAAAATCAGTATACACATCCCTGTATTGCAAAACAAGCCTGCCGCTGATGTATAATGAGTTTCGAGCGAGGAGCACATTTTGGACGAAAAACTGACCCATTTGGATGAACAGGGTGCTGCACGGATGGTCGATGTCGGCGCGAAACCCGATAGCGAGCGTGTCGCTGTCGCCGCCGGCTCGGTCTATGTGCAGCCCAATACACTTCGTCTTATCCGCGATGGTAACTTGAAAAAAGGCGATGTCCTGACCGTTGCACGATTGGCAGGTATTATGGGCGCCAAACGCACATCAGATTTGATTCCGCTGTGCCATCCACTGCCACTTACGCACATCAATGTCGAAGTATCACTCGACGAGACGCGCAATGCTGTGGATATTCGGGCCACTGCCCGCACGTATGGTAAAACAGGTGTTGAAATGGAAGCATTGACTGCTGTGTCCGTTGCTGCCCTGACTGTTTATGATATGGCGAAAGCGGTTGACCGTGAAATGCGGATGGGGGATATACGCCTGCTGGAAAAACGCGGTGGTCAACGAGGAGATTACGTCGCTGATGAAAGTTAATGTGTTGTTGTTTGCCACCCTGAAAGATTTGATTGGACAAGGTAAACTGAGTCTTGACCTGCCCGATGTCGAATCGACTGTACAAGCCGTGCGCGCACACTTGAGTGAGCACTATCCACATGCTGATGCCCATTTGAAGATTGCATTGGTTGCCGTCAATGAGGATTTTGCATTTGATGCCGATACGGTGCGCGATGGCGATAAGGTCGCATTTTTCCCGCCTGTGAGTGGGGGAAGTGACGATGGCGTAACCGATAAACCCGAGTTTTATGAGCTTCCGAATGCGCCAATTGACCATAACGAACTTATTGCCAGAATTACTACCCCGGCAACCGGAGCAGTGTGTCTATTCAGCGGCATTGTGCGTGGTGAGACCCAAAAGGATGGGCATATTCCGCAGACAGCCTATTTGCATTATGAGGCCTATGAAGAGATGGCACTGGCGAAGATGCGGCAGGTTGCGGCGGAAATTCGTGAACGATGGGCGCTGGTACAGGGTATCGCGATTGTCCAGCGTATCGGACAGTTGACCGTTGGCGAAAATACTGTGCTAATTGCCTGTTCGTCGGGACATCGTGATCAGGGGTGCTTTGAAGCGGCGCGTTATGGCATTGATCGCCTGAAAGAAATTGTGCCCGTCTGGAAGAAAGAAGTTGGCCCCCATGGGGAACAATGGGTTGAAGGGGATTATCGTCCATCACAAGCGGATCGTGCAAAAGAGTGACGATTCGGCGTCTGGCGTGTTTTGTTGAATTAGCATAAAAACCCAATTGGAATTCTGTAGTAACCTATTCAATTGTTGGTTTGTCGTGTTATGCTACACAGTACATTCAAAGTGCGTCACGCCTCTTATCCACTAACTGGATGGGAGCTGACGCCATTTTTTTAAGAGGGTAGGGGCAGTCATATTTTAGTTTATGACGGGAGTGCTCGATGTCGAGAAGAGTCGTTGTGACAGGCATGGGGATGGTATCGCCAGTGGGTCACACGGTGGCCGAAAGCTGGGAAAATATTAAAGCCGGTGTTAGCGGTGTGGGTCCAATTACGCGCTTTGATTCGACCAATCACCTGGTCAAAATCGCTGCTGAAGTCAAAGACTGGGATCCAGCGGATTATATGGATAAGAAAGAGGTGCGTCGTCGCGATCGCTATCAGCATTTCATTATCGCGGCTGCTGAAGAGGCAATTAAACAGGCCGGACTTGAGGTGAAAGACTCGGAACGCAATCGTGTTGGTGTCATTATCGGGTCTTCTGTGGGCGGCGTGGAAAGTTATTATGAAAATGCACAGCTCATATTTGAAACCGCTGATCCCCGTCGTGTCACTCCATTCGGGATACCCATGCTGATGGTGAATGGCGGCAGCGATATGGTCGCGATGTTGATCGGTGCTTATGGGCCGTCGTTTACACCTACATCCGCCTGTGCCACGGGTGCAGATTGTATCGGGTTAGCGTTCAACATGATCCAAACCGGGCGATTAGACCGCGCCTTAGCTGGATGCGGTGACGCCCCCATTATCCCTATCGGTATCGCGGCATTTGATCGGGTTGGGGCCTGTTCGCGCGAAAATGATAATCCTGCACAGGCAGTACGGCCTTATGACAAAAATCGCACAGGGCTGGTTTTTGCCGAAGGCGCAGGGGTGCTGGTGTTGGAAGAATATGAATATGCCAAAGCGCGCGGGGCGACTATATTGACTGAATTGGTCGGATATGCTTCGACCTCGGATGCGTTCCACCTGACTGCGCCCGACCCTGAGGCGCGTGGCGCAATTGATGCCATGCGGATGGCGATGCAAGACGCACGACTGAATCCTGTCGATATTCACTATATCAATTCACATGGGACATCGACGGCGCTGAATGATCCAATGGAAACAAAGGCCGTGAAAAAGTTATTTGGCGATCATGCCTATAATGTGCCAATGAGTTCCACCAAAAGTATGACTGGTCATGCGATGGGTGCGACAGCGGCGTTTGAGGCCATCTTTACGATTATGGCGATGCAAGATCAGATCGCCCCGCCCACCATTAACTATGAAACCCCCGACCCGGAATGTGATCTTGATTATGTGCCCAATGTGGCGCGTGAGATGAAAATCAGCAACGGCATGAGTAATGCCTTTGGTTTCGGCGGGCATAATGCGTCTTTGATATTCAGTAATCTATAACCGGACACTTTGACCTATGGATGTTGCAGACCTGGAACAGACTTTAGGTGTTCAATTCAAGAATACGGATTTACTTGTGCAGGCATTGACCCATCGCTCGTATATCAATGAGTATGAAGGTGAAGACATTGCCGACAATGAGCGTTTGGAATTTTTGGGCGATGCTGTGATTGATCTTGTGGTTGCTGATATGCTCTATCGCAAATACCCGGAATTGCCAGAAGGGGATTTGACACGCCTGCGTGCGGCACTTGTTCGAACCGAAGGATTAGCTCAACTCGCGCTAGAGTGTCGTTTGGGCGATTTCTTGCTCATCGGTAAAGGTGAAGCCAATAGCGGCGGGCGTACACGCCCAACAAATCTATGTAGAGGATTTGAGGCCGTTGTTGGTGCGCTCTATCTCGATCAAGGGATGGGCGCAGTCCGGCGGCTAATTCTGCCGAGAATGAAACGCCTGTTGAAGCGTGTTTGGGAAGAAGGATTATATCGGGATGCGCGCAGCGATTTGCAGGAATGGAGTCAGGCTGAACTCAATGTCACACCGGTGTATCGAACCATAACCGCGAGTGGGCCTGACCATGATAAAGAATTTCTGGTTGAAGCGCGAATTGGCGAGCAAGTGGCAGGTCGGGGTGTAGGGCGCAGCAAGCAGTCCGCCGCACAAGCGGCTGCGCGCGCGGCGCTGCGTTATTTAGATCGTGGCGAATTGCACTTTGTACTCAATGGCAGCAGTGTGAGCGCCTAGCGTACAATCAATACCTCAACGATGGGCATATAATGATCTGACGCATCGGTAAACATGACCCCTGTTTGAATATTGACCAGTGTTGACAGCCAAATGTAGTCAATGCGTGCGGGCGGTAACCCTGTCCGGTCAAGCGTAATCGACAGTTCAAACGGTTGTCCGTCAAAGGCGTCGATAAATGTCGGGTTTGCGGCTGTGGGGATATTTGCGATTTCATTCCGAATCAGGGGCGAATCAGGGACATTGTTGAATGTGCCGCCTAAAACAGTGCGTCCAAGTCCGCGCGGATTTTGACGGGCGATTGTGGTGCGAATTTCGCGCATTTGCAGGACTTGATCCTGTTCCTGCTCTTCTAACACACGTCCACCATTGGCGTCTACGAGCAGGGGGCTGAGCCATGTATTGTAAATGGTGATGACGCCTGCATCGGGACTGATTTGCACACGCTGTAAGCCCGTTTGATGTCCGATGCTGGTGAGCAATACACCATCGTCAAAGACAATCTCGATGTCCGATAGAACTGCTAAGCCTTGCATCCCTTCAACCGTTGGGAAGAAGCGCACATCCATACCCAATCGTCGGCCTAACCAGAGGGCTTGATCGACCCCAAAACTGGTCATTCGCCCAATCTCCACTTCTTGCAAAAGCACGACATTTGCACCGCTGCGGTCAATGGTTTCAGCTATCGCCGGCAGGGCGAAGTCAAAGAATTCACTGTATCCGGCGTGAATGTTATAAGTGCCGATGCGGATAGTCTCTGTGTCGCGGACACCAAAAATCTGTGGTGGGCTGGCGAGAATTATCCCGGCAACACTAAATCCAATCGTCACGACGAATCCCAGCAGCGAATACAACGCGCGGTCAGTATTCCAGGGAATCCGCCGCTGTGTTTGTAGCATGGGTAGCGCCGCAAGGAAAACG
>CAZTLI010000291.1:0-7088 GCA_964614375.1 uncultured Anaerolineaceae bacterium | reverse complement strand
TGTGAACATAGAGGAAGGCATTATCCCGGCTAAACACTGCCCCGCGCGGATTTGAGTCAACTGTGATATGCCCGACACTTAGCCCTGTATTGGTATCGATCACCGAGACATCGTTGCTGCCGGCATTGACCACATATAACCAGCGGCGGATGCGGTCATAAGCGGCGGCATAGGGCATATTCACCGGACGATCCACAATATCCAGCGCCAAACGGTCAGAGCGTAACAGCGCCATCCGCCGCAAATCGACCACATTCACGACTGGCGTCACGGTGTTGTCGAAGGTCAACGCGGGATTACTGGCATTGCTTCGCGTTTGCGGCAGGAACGCACGTCCGGTGTCCGGGTCAATCATAATTGAAAAGGACAGGCTGGTTTGTGCGCCTGTACTCAATGTCTCGACCACTCGTGCATCGGGCAAATAAACCAGCGTAAAATCACCACTCCATAAATGGGTGACATACAAAAAATCGCCCCACAACGCCAGGCCAACAGGGGCATCGGGCACCGGAATCCGCGTCAAAATTGCGCCAGTAGACAGGTCAATTTCAATGATTTCATCACTGGCTTGCAGCGCAACATAGGCGGTTTCATCGTTATCGGTCACAACCCCATAGGGCAATATACCCAGCGGATAGGTCGCGGTGACTGTTGCCTCGGCAATATTAATGATAGATAGTGTGCCGTCGCCACGATTCACCACCAGCGCACGGCTGTCGTCTGGAGTCAACACCACTGCACGCGGGTCACGCCCAACGGGAATTTCAGCACGGACGATACCATCCAGTGGTTCAGCGATGGACACCGTGTTATTGAGCATATTGGTCACGACCAGCGTTCGCCCACCCTGTGTCAGCACTATCGACCCCCCTGTATAGACCCGCCCTGATGGGAGGTCATAAAGTGGCGGATTATCCTGTGACAGTGCCATGCCGCCCAGAACAGCCGCAAACACCAGCAGCAGCAGCCACGCAATAGAATGCCGTTTAAGTCGGATGTGCATAACGGTGGTTACTCCTCATCGAGGGCTTCGATTGAAATCAGTTGATCGTGCATGATGATGAATGTGCGACTGCGAACGACAGGCTGACCACCCTCGTCCATCGCCGTGACCACAAATGTCGCCGTTATCACATCGGATGCCGAGCGGCCCGCCACTGTGCTGTCAAATTCCAGATTAGGGAAGGCCTGTGCGAGCGCTGTTGGGTTATATTGATAGCTGGCGCTGGTCGTCCCAAGCTGCATCCGACCTGAATCGACCAGATAGGATGGTGTTGACAGTGTGTAATAGGCGTTATAGCTGCTCAACCCACGCGGCAAATCGACGCTGAAGTTAATCGGCGCGCCTGAACGTGTCGTTAATACCACATTGCCGCCATTCCCTTGATTGGTCGTCAGCGCGGGCGCAGTCGGCGACACCACATAGACCGGAAACTGCCCGGTTGTCGTGCCCAGCACGGTCCCTGTGGGATACGGCGGTTCGACTTCGCCGGCGGACGTATAGCCACTGTAGGTCACGCGAATTTCGACTGTCCATAGACCGGGTTCATCAACAGCAAAGTCGTTCGCCGGGTCATAGAAATAGCCAATGGCGTTGGCAGTGCCATCAAATGTATAGACCTCACCACTCGGCGACACGATTTGCGCCTCAACATCAGCGGGGACGGTTGGCGCGATCTGTCCAGCGACTGCCAGCACACCGCCTAACGGCAGCACCTGTCCCGGACGCACACCTGTTGGATGGAAGAACATTGTGACATCTTGCCCATTCACCTGCAACAACGGCCCCAGACTGCCGCCGCCCGCTTCGCCCCTGAATGGTGGATAGACGGCTGCGTCGCTATTCGCATCGGTGGTCACAGCTACCGCCGCATAAATTGCCGCATCGCTGCCTGCTTCGGCATTTCGCACGATTGCGCCGCCGAACAAAAAGACATAATCGCCCGGGCGACTGCCGCGAATCCCTGCCCCAATCTGCTCGTTTAAGGGGTCATCGGAATCCCATTCGGTGTGCAGGCTTTCATCGTCGCCACCATGTATGAACTGCCGCACACTGACATCAGGCCGAACGGCACTGACATAACCATAGGCATCGCTCACAATCAGGTCGGGTATCATCGCAGGGCTATAGGGCGTCTCTGGCCCACCCAGTACCGGAATGAGTGGCAGCGCATCTTCTACTGCCAGTCGCTGAATGGTGCCCGGTGCGGCGCGATAGGTTGGATGGTTGTTCAGTAACCATGTTTCATACGCCCCACCCACATCCTGAACCTGGACAATCGGTCGCATTCCACTCGTTGCGCTATCAGGAATATACGCCACATCGCCTGAGTGATAGGGATAATTTGGACGGGGTTCAACGGTCTGCCCAACCGCTAAATCTGTGGGATAGACAGCGGTATTGAACCAGGCAGACCGCGCGCCATTGTAATTCGCCAATCCGCGCCGTCCATGTGCGATAAATTGGCTGTCGGGTCTGGCGATGACGCCAGCAGCGCGCAAACTCGCCGCCCACAGCCGTCCCTCAGAATCCGTATAACGGGCTTCATAATCCACCACATACTCACCGGGTTCAGCAAACCGGAAGGCTTCATCAGGATAAAAATAGCCAAAGCGGTCAGCAGTCCCGGAAAACGTTTGCTGAACCACTTCGCCACCAGACAATGGATAGTACCGCATCATAATCGTTACATCGGCTGGCACACCCGGCGCGAGATGCACGCCTGCAAAGAACGAATCTCCGACTTCAAAGGGTGTGCCGGGCAGTGTTCCCGGCGTCAAATCCAACGGTTCGGCAATCAACAGGTGATAGGTGCCACCCCCTGTATACGTGTGCCCCCAGAAGTCGCCCACGCTGCCTGTTAGGTTGATGGTGTATTCACCATATCCATCAAAACGATAATCACTGAATGCGACATTTTGTGCAATTAATCGCGCCATATCAACGACGCCAAAGGCGCCGAAGCGGCTGGTTTCATCCGCAGCAGGCGATGAAAGTTGATTCTGTGCCACCGCTACGCTGCCTAAATCATCAATTTGACCATCAGGGCGTGTCACCTGTGCCGTTAAGCGCCCGCCGGGGAATAATAATGGCAGCAATGGCGCTGTGGATGTGTCGTAGGCATTGGCGAGTTGCGCCGGGAGATAAGGTTCTATCGGATAGACACCGGGCGGTAAAATATAGACCGGACTGTTAAATCGCACGCGATTCGACAACGCCGCCGTGCCTATCTCCTCATCGGGCAGAATACCCCGACTCCCATCACTGGGAAAATCGTAAAACAATGCCCACAGCAAACGTCCAGTATCAACACCACCCACAGTCATTACCAACGGTAAGCGCGTTTGTGGCACACGCGACAAACCATCACCCCTGCCAAATGGACCGTTATTAACCCACGCAAAACGGTCGCTATCTCCAATTTGGCTGTATCCTGCCAGAATAGGCACATAAATGCCGGGTGGCAAATCGGCGGGAAGGGTTATCTCAAAGCGCAAACCAAACAACAGTTGGTCACCACGCCGAACAACATGCTGCGGCTCAACCGCGGCTTCACCCAATACAAAATCGCCGCGCACATTGTCTATGGGCAGACCAGAAGGCGTTAATAGACTCGACCAGCCATTGCTGCTGTTGCGTCCGCCTGCGATCTGATGACCTGCCTCGTCAATCACAGGTTGCAAGCTCAACTCCCCAATCATTCGCAGGCCGACCAGAGACTCCGCGAGGTCGGGCACATCCATGGTGACATCCAGTTCTATAATTAACCTGTCGCCTGCATTAAAATCGAGTGTATTTACCCGTCCGCGCGCGGCCCAATGAGACGCGCCCTGTGCAATCGGCCCTGCCATGAAAAAGCGGGTCGCGTCCGTGCCCAGTGGCGCAGTGGGGTACAAAATTCCGTCAAGTTCAACGACTTGTAGAATGGGTTGCTCAATGACGTAACGGCGCACATCTTCGTCATCGTTATCGAGAAATTGGACACTGATTAGAGTCGCATCACTGACCTCTGTATCCAGCGCGGCTACTGGAATCCGCAGCTCTAAAACGGCGTCCTGCGCCGCTGCCACAGCAATCGTGCCAATCGGGCTGGCGTTGGGTGCGACTTGCTCAATTGTGGCGGTCTCAAAACGGCGTGGGTCAAGTGAAACGCTGTACGTGATACCATCTAAAACAAAGGTCACACGCAAACGGGTATAGGTCTCTGGTGGAGTATCATCAATCAGAATATATAACGAATCGCGGTTCAACAGTCCAAAGACGGCTTCCCCTGTCGGCGGCAATGACAGGGTTTCCGGGTATGATTCTGCCCAATCGTCTTGATGACCATCTATACGAATTTGTGTTGTCGGGATAGAGGGCTGCGGATACGCGACATTGCCATAGATAATCGTACCGGGGCCGCCGGGTAGTGAACCGGGCACATTACGCTGTGCGGGTGTAATCGTCTGCGCGGGACTGATGAGAAAAGGCGTGGTGCCGGGGCCATAAATCTGGACGCTGAATGAACCGGTAATGCCCGCTGTGACATAGGCAGTGTCTTCTGTATAGAGATTACGCACCGCCACTTGCGCGCCAGGGAACACCGCCCCTGCCGAGCCAGAAACGGTGACGATACCGTTGTCATCAGGTGCAGACACACTAATAAGCGACGCGACTGGCGGGTCACCGGGTTCGGGTGTGCCGGACTGTGCCAACCCCGCAACGGATGTGATAGACAGCAGCACGACTAAACCACACAATCGCATCAATGTTTGCACAGTGCCCTCTTCCCGGCAAAAAGAAACAAAATTTCAACCATCGGCAGGGAGTATAAGAAATGGCACGAAGATTGTCAATTTACCTATACAAAAACGGCGAATTCGCCGCTGTCATCGTTGGAAACGTGTAACAAAACCGTAACCTTAAGGGACAGTCATTGGTGATTGAGCAATCCCTTCTATAATGGGAATAGACCAGTCAACATAAGATACAAAGATGCCCACCAACGCGCTATCACCTTTAATCACCCATATCAGCCAGCTTATCGAAGCTCGCACAGGATTAGCGGCACAAACATTATTTCGGTCATCGCTGCCCGAAGTCTTAAATACGCTCGCAAACGGGAGCTTGAGCGATTATCTGCATCAACTAGACAGCAGCCCCGATCAATCCACCATCTGGCAGAAGCTCATCAGAGCCTTGACCATTGGTGAAACCTATTTTCTGCGCGATCATGCCCAGTTTGACCGTCTGCGAACATTGGTCATCCCGCAAATTGTGCGGCAGCGTCGTGAACAACAAAAGAAATTACTCAATATTTGGAGCGCAGGTTGTGCAACGGGCGAAGAACCCTATTCAATAGCCATTGTGCTGCGCGAACTGCTTGCGGATATAGCGTCGTGGACAATCCGTCTCATTGGCACGGATATGAACATGCGGGCATTAGATGAGGCGCGGCACGCCGTCTATCGCCAATGGTCTTTTCGACACACCCCGCATCTGTTCGCAGAGCAGTATTTTGACGAATACGACAGCGGCGCGCGTCTAAAATCGGCTATTCGAGATATGGTGTCGTTCCGGTACAACAATTTGCTCTATGGCGCGCCGTTACCACAACTCGATGTGATTTTTTGCCGTAATGTCCTGCTGTATATTGATAAGCCGGTTGTCAAACAGATCGAAAATATGCTGTTCGATGCGCTTGTGCCGGGTGGCTGGCTGCTCCTCGGTCAGTCAGAAGCCATTCGATTTGACCGCGAACGCTGGATTACCCACATATTTCCGGGGACTGTGCTTTACCAAAAACCAGCCGATACAACCCCTTTGCGCGGTGGTGAGGTTTCCTACACGCCGCTAGAAGTGCGCGACCTCGAACATACGCCCATACCCAACGGCAACTATGAAGCGACCTATCAGAATGCCGTGGATGCGATGCGCCGTCATGAGCCAGAATCTGCCGAACAACAGTTGGCAGAAGTGCTGGTGCATCATCCCCACCACGCCCCGGCCCATACGTTGTTGGCCTGTCTGTTCGCCAATCGTCATGTTTTGCCCGAAGCCCATGCTCATCTCGATGCGGCGCTCAAAGCTGACCCTTTGCTTGCGGATGCACATTATTTGAAAGCGGTCTTACATCTCGAATCGGGCGATCTTGAATCGGGCGATCTTGAAGAAGCCCGCCGCGCCTTACACGCCGCCCTCTACTGCCAAAGGAATCACCCACTGGCGAATCTCATGTTGGGCAATTTGTATTCACAATTGGGCGACTTTGAAAAAGCGCATCGCGCGTTGAGCAACGCACGAGCTGCGGTGGCGCATCATGCACCAGACGCTTATATATCGAACCTGAATGACATGACAGCCCATTATTTCGATGCGCTGGTTGAAGCACAGCTTGCCGAATTGGAATAAGGTCACAGGCAACAAAAATCCTTCGCACACTGGAGCGATGGATGAGCCTTTTCTCTTAACGATGCGTTATGGCTGAAATGTCAATTGAGACAGCAGGTTTTCCAGCGCTTGGATGAGTGATTCTTGCGAGGTTTCATTGATGAGCGTGAAATCGGCAATGGCGATTGGCCCGCCCTTTTCCAGTGTTTCGATCTCTTGATAATCGCGCTCTGCGGCCTGTTCAGGGGTCAACGGACGCACTGGACGACTGGCCAGCCGCTGGTAGCGCAGATGACGCGGACTATACACATTGACCACGACCATCTCATCGTCAAATTCTGCGCGCAGGGTCTTATATTCGCTCCAACTATATAATCCATCAATGACAATACATTGCGTTTGCAGCAGTGCGCGGCGCAAATGTGGGAGTGCGCGTTGTGCCATCGCATCCATCCCCTCGTTAGCGCGAATCTCCTCGCGAACAAGGCGTTCATTATCAGGCGTCACGGGCAGTTCCCGCCGCATCACTTCATTGACGACGATACTGCCAAAACGGAATTGATAGTAGCCTTGATCTTCCAGATATTTGGCGCATGACGATTTTCCCGCACCCGGCATTCCAACAAGTGCCAGTATGCGTGGACGAGGTTTGGTATTCAGCATGACCCCTCATTCTGATTTGCGATTATGGTGTGGATTTTGTGTGTCATTATAC
>CAZTLI010000290.1:0-7090 GCA_964614375.1 uncultured Anaerolineaceae bacterium | reverse complement strand
TTGGGATTAATCGCTGCCCTAATCTGGACATTTCATCCTTTGCAGGTCTGGCACGCACAGGATGCCCGCAATTACGCGATTTGGGCGGGATTTAGCGCCGCAGCGGTGTGGCTAGGTTTACGCGCGCTGGCAAAGCAGCGCCGGATTGATTGGATATTGTATCTGATTGCCGGGACTATCACGGCGTATGTGTATTATTTAGAACTCTTCACGCTGGTTGTCCTCAACCTCTACGTCATCATCGCTTATTGGCGGAAGTGGCGGGTATGGCGGTGGTGGATTACCGTGCAAGCTGGAATCGGCTTGCTGCTGGCGCTGTGGTTCATCCAACCGCGTCTGTTGACTGGCGGCGGTTATGGTGGCACGACATCCGGCTTTGACCCGCTGCTGCTTGTCAATCGTTTTTTACCTGAACTGAATTTCGGCCTCACACTGCCCAACGAGACAATCGCGTGGCTGTGGCCTGTCTTGCTCATCATCGTCATCAGCTCTATCGGCATCCTCGCCGCCAAACAGCGCCAGCTCGCCCTCTTAATCGGTCTGTGGATTATTGTGCCCTTATTGCTATTGAGCATCGTCTCGCTGCGCTTGAACGTCTTTACGCCGCGTTACGTGATGGCATCTGTGCCTGCCTACATTTTGCTGTTCGGCGGCGCATTAATCACACTTGCGGGCTATGCCAACCGCAAGCAAACACGCAATCGCATCATCACCGCCGGTTTGACAGGCTGGCTGATAGTGTCCGGTTATAGTCTGAACAACTATTTCACCAACCCGACTTTTGCAAAATCACAAAATTGGCCTGCTTTGACGGATTATTTAGCCGCGAATGTATCCGATAACGACCTCGTGATTCAAACTGCTGTGGATGCGGCATTCGGTTACTATTACGACGCCACCGCAGACGACATTGGTTTACCCGCCGGTCCGCAACAACCGATTTCGGAAGTCATCGCAACGCTCGAAGACAGCCGTTTGACTTACGATAGCCTGTGGATTGTGGGACGCACATTTTCCGACTGGCCTAACGCCGGGCAGGTCGAAACCTGGGCCGAAAACAATATGCAGCGCGTCCGCAGCACAGTCATAGCGGGATTACCAGCACAGCAGTACATGGGCTGGGATGTGCGTGCTGACGAAGTTGAAGCTACGCCGATTACAACGTTTGGCGGTGTGGTCGAATTGGTTGGCATAGAGATTCTCGAACCAGAACCCTCTGGCGAATTGACGATATGGCTCTATTGGCGACCTGTTGACACCAGCGATGTGCCGCTAAAGGTTTTTGTACATCTCGTGGGAGGCATCAACCCGGAAACAGGCACGCCGTTGTGGGCGCAAGATGACCACTTCCCACAGAATGCGCGTATATCGACGGATACCTGGGTTGAAGGCACACGCTATCGCGATGTCTATATACTGCCAATAGGGGATGTACCGGCAGGGGAATATCAACTTATTGCAGGATTATACGACCCCGCCACCAACGAACGACTGTCCACTGATGACGGGGATAGTTACCTAATTGGTGAAATAACGCTTCCGTGAGCGTCTTTAGCCCATTTCATCCAGGCGTGCTTGCCATTTTTCGACCATCCGATTGTACGTCGCTTCCGAGATTTCCCCATTGGCGAAACGCATGTCCAGATTATCAATCATGGCTTGAACTTCTTCACGGGTGGTCGGGTTGGCTGGCGCGCCGCCCTGCTGACTCCCACCCTGCTGATTCTGCATCATTTGCATCATCATCTGCTGCATCATCATTTGGTTTTGCTGCAACTGCTGCTGCATGGACGCCTGATCGGGATTCAATGCTGCGCCCACACTTTGCCCAACGCCCAGCCCAACACCTGCCCCTGCCAGACCACCGGCCATGCCTTCATTACCAGCGGCGGTTTCAGCGATGTGCAGGCGCTGTGCCCGTTCCCACATATCGAGGCTGACATAATTCCGCAGTTCGTCCAATGGCACGTTCTTTGCGGTGAATGGATTGGCTTCAAATGCCTTGATTCGCAGGCCAAGCGCCTCAAATTGCTCATTAAGTTTGGCGAGCGCTGCCCCTTCGAGATCGTTCAACAGACGATTGGCATCCATGATGCTCTTCGCGCCGGATTTACCCAGCAGTTCACTAATTTCGCCCAGCAACATGCTCTGGAAGCGATCTTTCATGTCACCTACGCGCGTGATGGGCTTGCCGACGGCATATTGCTTAAGAAACCGCATCGGGTCGGACACGCCAATGTCAATCACACCATGAGTCACCAGCAGCACCACGCCCAGCCCCATGCCCGGTGTTTCGAGCACGATAGGCGGATTGGTGCCCCAGCCAATTTGCGGCATGTCTTTGAGGTTGATGAAATACAGGTCGGCGGTGAAGGGTGTCCGTCCACTGGTCGCTAAACCAATGAGACCCGAAAGAATCGGCAGGTTCATGACAGAAAGGGTATGACGACCTGGCCCCAACGTATCCAGCACCTCACCACCGCGCACGAATACAGCAGCCTGACTTTCACCAACAATCACCTGCGAGCCAAAGCGCCAATCGCCACTGCCTTGCTGTGGTTCACGATAGGCAAATTCGTCATCCATCACGTTTACATGGTCAATTACGTCAATAATACGCGGCATTCGTATAGCTCCTTATCTGAAATCTATGTTATCCAGCAGATTATAGTTTCTGAGTAAGATTGAGGATGACATCATCCCGCAAGTCAAAGGCATCGTTGGCTTCTACCGCAACGGCATATACCCCCTCAAGCGCGTCGTCAACGCCTTCGCCATTTTTCACAGCGTCTTCAAGCGTCGTTAGCGCCGTATCAAGCTGGTCAACGTAGCGCAGTTGGGCTTCATCAAAACTATAAATACGTTGCAGTTCTTCCGACCCAATTTTGATAGACTCGAACGGCCCCGCATATTTGGGTGCCGCCGTTGCCACCCGGTCACGATAGGTCTGCACTTTGGTTTTGACCTCGCGCGTGCGGCTCATCATCGACAAACCACCGCCATCGAGAATATCGCGTTCGACGCGAACAAGACGCTGAATACGCTGGTCAAGCTCGCCGACGATGTAGTCACGCAGCATCCGGTCTGCTTTTCGACGCGCCACCCCCTCTTGATACCCGCGAAAACCGGGAATGCGCGCCACAATACGCTCTAACCTACCCCGATTCGACACAATGCGGTCATACAGGTCTGAAGACATAACACCATCCTTTAATGTTGGTAAGCAATATCCCTATTCTAGGGCAAAGGGGAGCTGCCGAATCCCCCAATAACTGGTCTGTCGCCGTGCTGTATCTATGTTAAAAAATACTCAGTCCCGCAAAATCTGCAAGTCACAACCCCTTTACCCGCCAATTGAATCTCACCGCCGCAATTTTTGCACTGCTGCAAATCGCGCAGTTGGCTGGCTTCTGCCGAGTACAGTGTGCCGTCGTTCCAGTTAACATACCCGCTAAATACCTGCAAACCAACGAGGTCATGCACCATATTTTGCACCGAATCGACAGGAACGCCCATTTCAAGTGCCAGATCATGAATTTTGATTTGCCCTCGACTGCGAACAATATCGAGCAATCGCCGTTGATTGTGCATCACCGATTCGCGCCTGGATTCGCGTCCACCCTGGATATAGAGATAAATCCCAGACCCAAGCAGCAGCGCAATCGGGATAAACGCCGCCACCGCCCCGACGAACGCGCCACCCACCGTCAATGACTCGGAACTGATTTGACTCGCAAGCCACCCCCCGGCGAGAATCGTCACAACCGCGCCAGAAACTATCAAAATGATACCTATGAGCCGTGATGTATTCATCGTCGTTCTTTTACTCCTGAATAGCACATCAACCAAAGCCACGACTTCCGCCGCCGCTGAATCCACCGCCACGGAAGCCGCCACCGCTCCAACTGCGTCCACCACTCGACCAGCTTCCGCTGCCTGTCCCTGCTGTGGATTGGGGGCGGCTGGTTAGCACGCGCCCGGCACTGTTGAGCATATCGGTCAATCCGCTCGAAATCGATTCCAGACTGCCTGCGATACCGCCAGATACATTATCTAGCGACAATCCACCACCCGCAGAAGCCAATTCACCCGGCAGCAAATCACCATGCGACGGCAAACCCTGACTCAAGGGGGTACCCGCAGTATAACCCCGCGACCAGGGACCACCATAATAACGTGGATAGTACCAGTAGGGCATAGGCACAGTTTCAATGCGACTAAACTTCCGCACCCACGAGCGATCCATCCCAAACGCCACTGCATACGGTAAATATTTATCGAATTGATCAGTCACATTCTCGACATCGACATACGTCTCTAGCTGATATAAGTAATCCAGAAAAGCGCCCCATTTAGCGGCTTCTTGTGCGCCCTTCTCGGTCTTACGCGGCATAAATTGCCCGACAATCATCGTAAACACGCCGACCACACCAAGTGACGCAGGAATGCACAATAAAAGGACAGTGACATTTTCCAGCGAGTCGGTTGCAGCGAAGAAAATGAAGAGTATAACCGACAGAAATGCAATCACCATGCCTGTACCCGTCCATGCTGCACGGGTGGAAGCCGGACTGGTACGAAAAAGGCCTTCGTTGACCAGTTCTGTATACAGGTCGGTCTGTAAATCGGGAATATAACGGTAGAACTTGTTTTTGAGCGCGTCTAAAGTCTGTTCCAATACGCCACCGGTGAATACACGGCTCAGGATTTTTCGTTCATACGCACGAAGGTCGTCAGTCGATTTATCCGTGCGTTTGAACGTGAACTCGCTGTTCATCCCAAAGCCCAAAAAGGCCTTTTCGCGATTCTCTTCTATCACTACATAGCCGCGTCGCGCCAGATCAATGATGGTCGAGAGGATGTCGCGCAAATCGGCTTTTTCATCCACCAGCGTACCGACAATTGCAGGCGGCAAATCCGACGGCGGCTCGGCGAGGAAATCGGGCACAGGCCCAATCTCCGGGTCACGCCCCTGGGTGCGCCAGATGATAAACATCCCCAACACCCCGCCCAGCGCAATCACAAGGCTCAGGATAAATGTGCCGATTTGGATGAGCGGCAGCATATTTTCCGCAAAATCCCGTTGACTATCGAACTCGCTTTGCCAGAATGGAGTACGCGCATTGGCGTCGTGCGGGTATTGCACCCGAATCTCGAAGGATTCGTTACCGCGAATCTGGCGTGTTGCCGTCGCAACAACGGTTGTCCCATTGACGCTCACATCTCCGGGCGCGCCATAAGTCAATACCGGGTCAACACCTTCTCGTGGGCCAAAGCCAGGCGGCAGTTGAACAGTCACTGTGCTGCTGCCAATCGAAAAACCAAAGTGGTCGGATGGAATCGCCGCCCACCACAATTGGTCACCGCCGTCATACACCCGCAGCGCCCCAACAACGGTATAGTCTATGCGAAACGATTGGGAAGCATCTGTAATCGCGCGATTGAAATAGTAGACGATAGATTTACCTTCACTGGTGTTTTGAACGCAGTACGTACCCGGTTGCTGATTACAGGATGCCGTCAGGGGCTGCCCCGCTTCAAATACCTGCACATCCCGAATTTCTTCAACTCGATCCAGCGGAATGACCGCAGACCCAAACCGAAATGTGCCCGTGAACTGCACATCGTATATCTCGGCGACATCAAAGCGATTGTTGGTCGTGTCAATATTGTCAATCACCACATCCCAACGTGTCCAGAAGACAGACCGTGCCTGCGCCATGGTAGGCCACACAGCCATCAGTATAATGAGGATTATTAGACTCAACCCCACAATGTGCCGCTTTTGCATCGTTCGCCTCCATTAAGCGTGCTGGCTCTCAATCCACACGCATTCAATCGCAAAATCCAGCCCAACTCAATTATAGCACGTTGAGGTTAGTGGCGTGACATCGGTAGTCGGTGTAATATGATGGCAAGAAAAGTAATGCCATTATTAGAGGAGATACCAATATGCGACGATTCGTCCCTGTCGTCATAATTTTACTCATGTTGTTGTTCATGACCAGCAGTGTAACCGCCCAAGGTGGCGGTGAAGGCACTGCCGAACCCGCACCTGTAACAACTGAAGCGCCGGAAATGACCGAAGAACCAGCAGAGGTCACGCCATCTCCAACACCTGCAAGTGGTGAGTTCACAACCTATACTGTTGTACCGGGTGATAATCTGTTTCGGATAGCGGTCAGAAATGGCACCACCGTGCGCGCATTGGCGGATTTCAACGGGATTGTCAACCCGGCGTTGATATTCGTCGGACAGCAAATCCGCATTCCAACCAGTGGCAGCACAGGTGGCACACCACCCCCGCCCGCCGCAACACCTGACCCAATCGTGACCCCGACACCGGGTGAAACCACAACCTATATCGTG
This sequence comes from uncultured Anaerolineaceae bacterium, assembly GCA_964614375.1. Classification (GTDB taxonomy): domain Bacteria; phylum Chloroflexota; class Anaerolineae; order Aggregatilineales; family Phototrophicaceae; genus CAZTLI01. The sequence continues at coordinate 721 of CAZTLI010000290.1, read as the reverse complement.
CAGCGCGGCGACACACTGTATCGGATCGCCATTAATAACGGCACGACGGTGCGGCAGATGGTGCAAGCCAACAATCTAAGCAATGCCAATTTTATCTACGTAGGTCAGCAGCTTACCATCCCGACAAGTGGATCAGGCGGCACAAACACGACACCCCCCACAACCAGTGTCACCCCATCTGCCCCGTTGAGTGTGCCATTTGCTTATGGTGTCGAACTATTCACCACGGGCGCAAATGTCGCTACCTTATCAACACAGGCACAACAACTCGGCGTGAACTGGGTCAAAATTGAAGTCAATTGGTCAGATATTGAAACCGCACAAGGTCTCTATAACTTCGATTCACTAGACAATATAATCAGTACACTGAGCAACGCCGGATTTGATATTCTTGTCACCGTGCGTTCAACCCCCGCATGGGCACGCAGCCATACGAACCTCGATGCGCCACCCGACGATTTCAGCACATTCGGTATGTTCATGGGTGTTCTTGCAGCGCGTTATGCCGATGGCGGTCAGATTGATGCCTATCAAATCTGGAGCGAACCCAATTTGCGGCGCGAATGGAATGTTAATAATGATCGCCACAGCATCAACGCCGCAGATTATGTTGAACTGGTACGTGTGGCTTATGCTGCTATCAAAACGGCTGACGCGGATGCACTGGTTATCACCGCAGGACTCGCGCCAACGAATGTTGATGACGGCTTTAACGCGATAA
>CAZTLI010000289.1:0-7091 GCA_964614375.1 uncultured Anaerolineaceae bacterium | reverse complement strand
CGCGGCAGTTCACGGATGACCTCCGACGCGCGGCGATACGACAAAATCCGATGAATATTCTCGCCTTTGATTTCCATCATGTCGGCGACTTTTTCAAAAATATCGGCTATTTCACGGTTACTCAGGGGCACTTGCATCACTCCGAAAGTGGCAAAATTGAGCGGACAAATACACGTATTTTACAACACGGTCTATAGAACATATAATCGCATTTCTAGTATACACGACAGCCTTCAATCGCGAAAGCGGCGGTTTCCCTGTGCAGATTATACGAGGATTTGCGGGTGAATTGGAGGAAATTATAGCGAATTAGCCCCAAGTGCTTGACAGGAATTTGAAAACCGTTTACCGTATGCCGCATAACAACCACATATCTTGCCAAAAACTGTGAACCGAAAGAGTACACATCAAAACGGTGTTCAGAGAGCCGCCAGTTGCTGTGAAGGCGGCACATACGCTGATGTCGAATGGGTCGGGGAGTTGCACAGGCGAACGTGTGATACAAGTAGTCTGTGACGGAGAGCGCACCGTTATCATAGCGCGGGGTATAAACCATCATTTGTACCCATTGAGTGAAGCAAGCACAACACTTGCTTAACCAGGGTGGCACCGCGAGAGTCCTATCTCGTCCCTGTGGATGATTTGAGGGCTTTTTTATTTGGTCTGGTTCAGGAGTGTTGCAAATGGCAGTTTTCCCCTTACAAATGCGTACCCGCAGCGATATTTCTCCATCGCGCGAGGAAGTTCACGAACTCTTCCAACAGGGCGATCTCGTCCCGGTTTATCGCACGCTGCTGGCGGATTTAGAAACGCCGGTATCGGTCTATCTCAAACTCACGCAGAACAGCAGTGTGTCTTTTCTGCTCGAAAGTGTAGAAGGCGGCGAACAGGTCGGGCGCTATTCATTTCTTGGTGTCAATCCAAAAGGTGTGATTTCGGTCAAGGGCGATCAGGTTACGCGCACCCTGCACGGCGAAACGACGTTACGTACCCTGAAGCCCGGCGAAGACCCGCTCACAGCTATCAAACACGAATTTGACCGTGTGCAGCCGGTTTATGTGGAAGGATTGCCGCGCTGGATTGGGGGCGCGGTTGGATTTTTGAGCTATGATGTCGTTCGTTATATTGAACGCTTGCCAGACACCGCGACGGATGAACTCGACGTGCCGGATGCCGCGTTTATGCTGCCAGACACGCTGGTGATTTTTGATCATGCAAAGCATCAACTCATTGTGTTGGCAAACGCCCATAACACAGGTGACCCCGACGCCGCCTATAACAACGCCGTTCGTCGTATTGACCATATTGTCGCGTCGTTGGGGCAGCCCCTGGCGGGGTTATCGCTAAACAATCAAGCTCTTGACGCCGACTTGCAATCCAACATGACGCGCGAACGCTATGAAGACATGGTGCGCCAGGGCAAAGAATATATCCGCGAAGGTGATGCCTTCCAGATTGTGTTGTCACAGCGCTTTAGCCGCAAAACCACGGCATCGCCATTGATGATTTACCGGGCGCTGCGGGCGTTGAATCCTTCGCCATATATGTTCCTACTGCAATTCAGTGACGACTTCAGTCTGCTGGGTGCATCGCCCGAAATGATGGTGCGGCTAGAGGACGGTATCGCAACCGTTCGTCCTATCGCCGGGACACGTCCGCGGGGTAAGACCGAAGCCGAAGATGAAGCACTGGCGGAGGAATTGCTCAATGACCCCAAAGAACGCGCCGAGCATGTGATGCTGGTTGATTTGGGACGCAACGACCTGGGTCGCGTTTGCGAGTATGGCACGGTCAGCGTGCCCAACATGATGTACATCGAACGGTATTCGCATGTGATGCACATCGTCAGCATGGTGCAGGGGCAAATCCGCAAAGGCATGGACGCCTTTGACCTGCTCCGTGCTACTTTTCCAGCGGGAACACTCAGTGGCGCGCCCAAAGTGCGGGCCATGGAAATCATTGAAGAACTTGAAGGCACACGCCGCGGCCCTTATGGTGGCGCTGTCGGATACTTTAGCTTTGATGGGTCTATGGATACGTGTATCACCATCCGCGCGCTGCTGATGAAAGGCGATACCGTCTATGTACAGGCGGGCGCGGGTATCGTCGCCGACAGCGACCCGTCAAGAGAGTATGAGGAGAGTGTCAACAAGGCCAAAGCAGTCGCGGTAGCGATTCAATATGCCGAGCAGGGATTGATGTAATGTGGGATAGCCGGAATGCCGGGTACAATACCAGCCATCTTTTACGATGCCTGACACTTAGGAGAGCACATGGCAATCAAGCGTTTTATACTCATTCGTCCCGGCGAAACGGATTGGAATCGCAATGGACGCTGGCAGGGTTGGGTCGCCGTTCCGCTCAACGCACATGGGCGGAAACAGGCTGAAATGTTGGCGATGCACCTGCGGAATATTGGCCCCGGCGCGTTATACTCGAGCGATTTGCGTCGTGCAGTCGATACGGCGGAAATTGTGGGCGAAAAACTGGGTCTCAAGCCGGTTTACGACAAACGCCTGCGCGAACGCAATATCGGACAGTGGCAAGGGTTAACATTGGCAGAAATGCAGGCGTGGTATCCCGCTGAATGGGAACGGCTCCACGCTAATCCAGAGGCGTTTCAAGTACCCGGTGGGGAATCGCGGCGTGAAGTACGCTCTCGTGTTCTGGCAGCTTTTGAAGATATTTCCGCGCGGGGTGGTGGCGAAACTGTTGCGGTTATTTGCCATACGACAGCGACACATTTGCTGCTCGAAAAACTCGTCCCCGAATACGATATGTACGCGACTTCGCTGGCGAATTCCTCAGTCACAACCGTGGCGCGAGATGATGATGACAGGTGGCGCATTGTGGTGCTAAATGATTTGCTGCATTTAGAAGGACTTGAAGCGCGCTATGTGCGTGAATTGGAGGAAGATGATGATTCTAGTAGTCGATAATTACGACAGTTTTACCTATAACCTTGTGCAGGCATTGGGCGAAATGGGCGCGGAGTTATGCGTCGCGCGCAATGATCAGATTACGCTGGACGAAATTAAGGGGTTACATCCATCACACATTCTCATTTCACCGGGGCCGGGTACGCCAGATGACGGCGGCGTCTCACTCGACATTGTACGGGACCTGGGCGAAACGACCCCGATTTTAGGTGTGTGTCTCGGTCATCAATGTATCGGGCAGGCCTATGGCGGGGTCGTGACTCATGCCGAACGGTTGATGCACGGTAAAACCAGCATGGTCTATCACAAACGTGACCCGCTGTTTACCGGTGTCCCCAGTCCTTTTGAGGCGACGCGCTATCACAGTCTCATTGTCAAAGAGGACACGCTGCCTGACTCACTGGTGATAACCGCCTTTACCGAAAGTGGGGAGGTCATGGCGATGCGCCACAAGCAGCATCCCGTTGTGGGCGTACAATTTCACCCGGAGAGCATTCTCACGACCTATGGCCCGCGCATCTTGAAGAATTTTCTCGATAACCAGTTTTAGAGCTATAGAAAATGAGTATGTTGACTTCCTATAGTCAATGACAAGAGGACTTTATTATGACCACACCCATTCAACGCGCAATTGACATCCTCAGTCGCTTCGGACATTTGCAACCCGAAGAGGCCGAAGCTGTCATGAACTACATCATGTCTGGCGAGGCATCCGAAGCACAGATTGGGGCGTACCTGATGGCGCTGCGGATGAAGGGGGAAACTCAAGACGAAATCGTCGGCAGCGCCCGCGCCATGCGGAACAACGCCCATCGCGTGCCAACAACGGTCAATACCGATTTGCTGGATACGTGCGGCACAGGCGGGGATAAATCTGGCACATTCAATATCAGTACAACCGTGGCCTTTGTCGCTGCCGGGGCGGGTATCCCTGTCGCCAAACATGGCAATCGCGCCGCCAGTAGTAAATGTGGCAGTGCCGACGTGCTGGCAGAGTTAGGCCTCAATCTCGATTTAACCCCGGAGCAGGTAGGACAGTGCGTTGATGAGATTGGCATTGGTTTCCTGTTTGCCGTCAAATTGCATCCGGCGATGAAACATGCCATCGGTCCCCGTCGTCAGATGGGCATTCGCACCATCTTCAATATTCTTGGCCCATTGACCAATCCAGCAGGCGCGCAGCGTCAGTTGATGGGCGTATTCGCCGCCGATTTGACCGACTTGCTGGCCCACGTATTAAACGACCTCGGCACGAAGTCGGCGATTATCGCCAATGGTTATGGTGGTCTGGACGAACTCACAACCACAGGTCCCAATCGCATCAGCCATCTCAAAGACGGCAAAGTCACAACTTACGAACTCGATCCACAAGACCTGGGCTTCAAAGGTACGCATATCTCCGAGCTGCTGGGGGATGACGCGCCCACCAACGCCCATATCTTGCGCGGCGTGCTCACAGGCGAAGTTGACGGCGCAAAGCATGATGTCGTTGTCCTCAATGCAGCCGCAGCACTGCTGGCTGCCGGCAAAGTTGATGACCTCAAAGCGGGAGTCGAATTGGCACATGAAACTATCAAGAGTGGCGCGGCGCTGGCAAAGTTAGACGCGCTTATTGAATACAGTCGTGGGCTGGCAAGCTAATGTCTGAAAAACCATATGTGCAAACGGATACCATCCTCGACACAATCCTGTCCCGCACGATTGAAGATGTGCAGAAGCGCAAAAACGACATTTCGTTGGATGACATCCGCACCTTTGCGACAGCTTCGGCGCGCCAACCGCGCGATTTTGCGACAGCGCTGCGTCGTGATACGGTGGCTTTAATTGCTGAGGTTAAGAAGGCATCTCCGAGTAAAGGTGTGTTGATTGACGATTTTGACCCCCTACGGATTGCGGGGGTCTATGCCGAAAATGGCGCAGCGGCGATATCTGTATTGACGGACGAACCCTTCTTTCAGGGGCATCTGGACTATATGGAAGCAGTCAGCACCACGTATGATGTGCCTGTCTTACGCAAAGATTTCGTCGTTGTGCCTTATCAAGTCTATGAGGCGCGAATTCGCGGCGCGGATGCCGTGCTGCTCATTGTCGCGACAATGGACAATATGCAGCTTTATCTGATGCACGAACTCATCACCGGACTCGGCATGACTCCACTGGTTGAAGTGCATAACGAACGCGAGATGGAACGCGCACTGACGATAGAGGCCAAAGTGATTGGCATCAACAACCGTGACTTGCGGACGTTTCGTGTCGATTTGAAGACGACGGAACGTTTAGCGCGTCTTGTCCCTGACGATGTGACATTGGTCGCAGAAAGCGGAATTATGTCTGCCGATGACGTGCGTCAGATGGGTGAATTGGGTGCTCATGCCGTATTAGTCGGCGAATCACTGGTGACAGCAGCAGATATGGCGGCAGCAGTCCGCGCCTACAGCAGGCAGAAACGGTAGTTTGCGAGTCGGACGCATCCGGGCATTACCATCAGTGCAGCGATTCGTGTTATAAACCGTAAACAATGCGAATCAGGCTGATGAAAGAGACAGGACGATGACAAAAGTCAAAATCTGTGGTGTCACCACGCTGGACGATGCCTTAATGGTGGCGAATGCAGGCGCAGATATGATTGGGCTGAATTTTCACAAAGCGAGTCCGCGTTATCTCAGTATAGAACTTGCGCGCGAAATCTGTGCTGGTTTAAAACAACAACTTGGTGACCGATGTCCCGCTTTAGTGGGCGTGTTCGTCAATGCGACAGACAGCGACATCACCGACGTGAAACAGAAAGCCGGTCTTGACTTCATTCAACTCAGCGGCGACGAATCGGATCGCATGATTGCTGAACTACGCGGCATAGCGTTTAAAGCCATCCGTCCGATGAACAAAGCGATGGCGCTGGAAGACGTGAATTATTTCCGGGCACAATTCCCGACGAATGATCGTATCCCAGCCATCTTAGTGGATGCCTATCACCCAAAACTCTACGGCGGTACGGGCGAGGAAGCCAGTATCGAAGTCGCGCTAGCGGTCAAAGAGGCTGTACCGCGCATGATGCTGGCGGGTGGATTGACGCCCGAAAATGTCGGTGAACGGGTGGCGTTGATCCAGCCCTGGGGTGTTGATGTCGCCAGCGGCGTTGAATCCGATCAGCCGGGTGTGAAAGACGCCGCGAAAGTTAGGGCGTTCATTGAAGCGGCACGGCGTTAAACACGATGATAAGTCGAGGACATAGCTATGGCAGTCGCGAGAGAAACAACAGGCATGGCACTGGACGAATTCATGCAATTGAGCAGCGAACCGCCATTAGCTTTCATTAATGGTGAAAAGTAGCACATTCTGACTGGCGCGAAAAGCCGTATTTGCTCGTACCAGATTTTGTGGTCGAAGTCATGTCGCCTACAGACCGATACAGTGATGTGGGTGAGAGAATTGATGTGTAGGTGCGGGATGGTGTGCGTCTCATCCGGGTCGTTGACCCGCGGTGGCAAAAAGCCGCTGTCTATTAACCGGATGCCAAACCTGAAGCGTTGAGTGGGGATACTGTTCTGGCTGGTTCGGATATTTTGCCCGGATCACCATGAATTTGCAGAGTCTATTTGAATAATTAGGACGACGTGATGGCTTACATTCAGACGAATACAACAACTGTACCTGATGAACGCGGCTATTTTGGGGAATATGGCGGGCGTTTTGTGCCGGAGACGTTGATTCCCGCGCTAGACGAGCTGACCGCTGCTTATAATGAGGCAATGGCGGATGCTGAATTTCAGCAAAATCTGGCGCTTTTGCAAGCGACCTACACGGGGCGTCCGACACCTGTGACGTATGCGCGGCGCTTAAGTGAGCATCTCGGCGGCGCGCAAATTTATCTCAAGCGGGAAGATTTAGCGCACACAGGCGCGCATAAAATCAATAATGCGCTCGGTCAGGCATTATTAGCCAAACGCATGGGTAAACAGCGCATCATCGCTGAAACAGGCGCAGGACAACATGGGGTCGCCAGCGCGACGGCGGCGGCATTGCTCGGCTTAGAGTGTCATGTATATATGGGAAGTGTCGATATTGCCCGTCAACAGCCAAATGTGTTTCGTATGAAATTGCTGGGCACAGAGGTCATTCCCGTGGAGAGCGGTAGTAAAACGCTGAAAGATG
>CAZTLI010000288.1:0-7100 GCA_964614375.1 uncultured Anaerolineaceae bacterium | reverse complement strand
TACGTATTGAATCCCTTGCGTTTGCACCAGATTACTGCCGCCACCCACGTTTTTCGCACGATTGACTTTGGCCCATAACACTGGATACTATCGGGCGGGTGGCGGCGCAAAGCATCGAACAAATCCACGATGTTAAGCGCATCCAGTACCCGGCTGCATGTTGGCATCGCGGTCCCGGCTGCTGGGCCGGGCTTACCTTGAGCGATACGCCGCATAATCTCTTGATACCGCTGCTCAATATCCGGTTCGGTCATGGGAATACCCCCGTGGGTTAATTAACCCGATTTTAGCAGATTTTCACACAGGCTAGGCGGGCATCATGCGAGATTATGGCTATTCGATAGACCGCCGGGATATTGTCGTACTGGGGCTGTTGAGCGTTGTCCTGTTTAGTCTCATCCAGCCCATAACTGTCCACATGATTCATGATCGACAATTTGACTATCCGCTGCTTATCGGACACGTCGAAAGCGGGTTCTATCTTCAACGTCCCAATCCACTGTATTATCATCTCACACTCGCCCTCACGCATCTTAGCCCGACGAACACCGTTGCCTATGCAACCCACTTGTTGACAGTCGGCTTTTATGGGTTAACAGGAGTGCTGTTGTACCTGTTGTATATCCGTCCGGCGGCTCAAAACCCATTGAATGCGGGTCTATGGACAGGGGCAATACTCCTCGTATCCGCGATTACGCTGCCAACATGGGGACAACCTCGCCTCTATCTCGGCTACATCGTGCCCAATGTCTATCACAATCCAACCATAGCAGTGCTCAAACCGCTGATTCTGCTGCTGTTCTGGTGCATCGTCCGGTTGTTTGACGATACAAAACCAGTGAACAGGTATTTCGTCGCAGTGGCGGCACTGCTGACTATACTGGCGACCACGACCAAGCCAACGTATACGATTGCTTTGCTGCCGGGCGTGGCAATGCTGCTGACGGTTCGTAAAATTAGGCGACAACCCATTCCTGTTCAGGCACTGTTGTACGGCATCTTCATTCCAGCTGGTCTTGTGTTGGCACTTCAATCAGGCTACATCAATGCCGCGTCTAATCAAATCATTTTCGCGCCATTTGATTTTTTGCAGCTTGTGCGTGCCTATGAAGGATTACCACAAATTTTATTGCAGTTCGGCTTGTCAATTGCGTTCCCGGCGGCTGTTTATGTGTTCTATCATCAACAAGCGAAACGGCATTTGCCACTGAATCTGTCCTGGCTCGTTTTTGGAGTAGGGACGGGATATGCCTATTTATTGAACGAAACAGCCTATCCGACACATGGCAACTTTTTCTGGAGCGCACAATCGGGCTTATTCATACTCTTTGTTGTTTCGGCGGCATTTCTTTTGCGTCACAGGCACGACGACACCACACGAACAGTCCACAAAATCGACTATCGGAGGGTTGTCTGTATGACGCTGTTTTTGCTGCATGTGCTGTGTGGAAGCGTGTGGTATCTTGCTGAATTGACGACCAATACACCTGTTTGGTGGTGATGCCAGCCCATCTACATGTCGAGTAACCGTTCTACCACGCGCCGGAGTTTTGCGAATTCAAAGGGTTTATTGAGGTAATCATCCACATCTTGCAATTTGCCCACTACCCGATTAGCCGGGTCATCAAATGCGGATGTCACAACGACACGGATATGTTCCTTCTGCCGTAATGTTTTGATCGTATCTAAAAGTTCCCAGCCACTTTTGCCCGGTAATCCAATATCGAGGATAATCAGGTCGGGTCGTTGTGAAGCAAGATACTGAAGGGCATCGTCAACTGTACCCACATGGTCGGCCTGAAGGCCTATTTCTTCAAGCGCGGTTTGTACAAACATCGCTAAATCAAGCACATCTTCTACAATTAGAATGCGTTTGCCGCTCACGTTTGTTGTCCTTCACGCTTATATTGAGTGATTATGTCGCATTGTACCGCAAAATAGCCAGGTGTGCGGTGAACTGGATGTTCAGTCTACGATACCGAGTGCTTCACGTATCGCATCCATCAGAAGCTGTGGTTGAAATGGCTTGGTAATATAATCAAACACATCACGCTGAAATTCAGCAACCGTGCGATTGAGAGGGTCACCATAGGCCGTCATGACAATAATTGGAAAAGGTGATTCAGATGTATTTTCGACTATGAACTCGGCGACTTCCCAGCCACTCATATCTGGCAAACCCAGGTCCAGCAGTAGCAAATCCGGCGTATGTTCGGTTAACCAGGCGACGGCCTCGCGGCCTCGCCGCGCCCGAACACTGTGGATTCCCATTTCGTCCAGAATGTAGGTCATCATGTGGGCGAGGTCATCCGTGTCTTCTACAATGAGCACCAGAATATCATTTGTCTGCGCCATTATTTCCCCCAATCAACTCCTTATCCGCTATTATAGGCGATATTGACCCGATATGGGGAATCGAACACGCACAGTAAACAGAATTGTTACGTTGATTGGGTCGCGGCTATGGTATCCGGGAGGAATTTATTCCGTTTCGAGAATTTGCTGGAAAATCTCGGCAACAGACAACGTAAATCCGGGCAGCACATCACCACCGTCCAATGTGTCCTCTGTTGTGAACGGCTGCATTTCCAGTTTGTCGCCCCTGCCCTTCGTCCAGACTTCGACCACTTTTTCATCAGGAAAGACATTCCAGACGATGCGCGTCCCCGCGTTCAAATACAGCGCCGTCTTATCGTTGATCATACGTGGTGTTTCGCCTTGGGAAATGACTTCTACAGCTAAATCAGGCGCGACAATCACGTCCATGTTGCTAATATCGGGCATACGGGATTTATAGACAAAAGACACGTCAGGTATGCGAACATCCGTCTCCGATAGCGCATAACCACCATCAGCCCCGAAGACAAACCCCTCAATTTTGTGTTCTTTAATAAATACATTGAGCGCAGTCAAAATCAATCCCGCAATCAGCGAGTTAATACGATTTGGCGGTGGCATCTCAACAATCTCCCCATTGATGAGTTCGTAACGCTTATCCGCATCAAGCGTATCCGTCATTTGCCAGAAGTCGGTAGAGGTATAAAGTTGCTTTTGCACAACCATCGTCTATTATCCCTGACTAGCTTCACGAGTCATTGTACATCACTTCGCCATTCACGCTCACATCCTGAACACACCGTATTGTGTCTCCTGCGTGGGTTTGTTCAGGCAAGCACTCAACGCAAGACCGAGCACACGGCGCGTCTCCGGCGGGTCGATGATGCCATCGTCCCACAAGCGCGCGGTGGAATAGTACGGGCTGCCCTCACGTTCATAAGTCTCCAGAATAGGCCGTTTGAAATCGTCCTGTTCGGCGTCCGTCATATCCTTTTCGCCGCGTCGCGCCAGTTGGTCGCGTTTGACTGTCAGCAGCACATTGGCGGCCTGTTCACCACCCATAACGCTGATGCGACTATTCGGCCACATCCACAGGAAGCGCGGACTATAGGCGCGTCCGCACATGCCGTAATTGCCCGCGCCAAAACTCCCACCGATAATGACTGTCAACTTGGGCACGCGCGCATTGGCGACAGCATGAACCATTTTTGCGCCGTCTTTAGCAATACCGCCTGCTTCATAATCTTTCCCGACCATAAAACCGGTGATATTTTGCAGGAACAGCAGCGGGATATTGCGCGCCGTACACAATTCGATGAAGTGCGTGCCCTTGAGTGCCGATTCACTAAATAAGACCCCATTGTTGCCGATAATACCGACCGGATAGCCTTCAATATGGGCAAATCCTGTGACCAGCGTGGTCGCATAGTTGGCTTTGAACTCACGGAAGCGACTGCCATCGACCATGCGCGCGATGACTTCCCGCACATCATAGATTTCGCGAAAGGTGGTCGGGATGATGCCGTACAATTCGTTCGGGTCATACAGCGGGTCTTCTGGTGGGCGGACATCAAGATTAATGCGTTTGGTGTAATTGAGTGTCGCCACAATGTCGCGCACAATTTGCAGCGCGTCGTCATCATCTTCGGCATAATGATCTGCCACGCCCGATACACGGGTATGGACATCTGCGCCACCGAGTTCTTCAGCCGTCACTTCTTCACCAGTTGCTGCTTTGACAAGTGGTGGCCCACCCAGAAAAATCGTGCCTGTGCCTTTGACAATAATCGTCTCATCAGACATCGCCGGGACATATGCGCCCCCTGCCGTACAGCTACCCATCACAGCAGCGATTTGTGGAATCCCCGCCGCGCTCATCGTCGCTTGATTGTAGAAAATGCGTCCAAAATCATCGACATCGGGGAAAACTTCGTCCTGCATGGGCAAAAATGCGCCGCCACTATCCACCAGATAGATACACGGCAGATTGTTTTCCAGCGCCACCTGTTGAGCACGCAGATGCTTTTTGACTGTCAGCGGATAGTACGTGCCCCCTTTGACGGTCGCATCATTGGCAACAATCAAACACTCCACACCCGATACCCGCCCGATACCCGTCACAATCCCGGCGCAGGGGGCATCGCCATCATAGACTTCCCATGCCGCCAATGGCGACAGCTCCAGAAAAGGCGAACCGGAGTCAAGCAGCTTATCAATTCGGTCACGAACGAACAATTTCCCCTGTTCGCGATGGCGCGCCTGATACGTCTCGCCACCGCCCTGCCGTACCAGCGCCAATCGCTGCCGAAGGTCTTGCGCCAGTTGCCCATTGTGTTTGGCATTGGCCTTAAATTGTGCATCATTGGGATTGATGTGCGTATCCAGCGTTTGCATGGGTGTCCTTCCGCCGCTGTAAACAAAGCTCTCTAAGAATCAATTCGTTAGAATTTGTGCGTCTATAAATTGAGCGTCTATTCTACCATTGCTTGCCGGAGAGACGAATGTATTCCAACGCAATTCTATGTTCGGCACGCGATAATGATATGAAGTGATTGCTTTCGCTATGAGGGCAAGTCATAATCTGCAAATCCATCCAAATAGATTGGAGTTATTATGACGATAAGTATTGGTCAAATCATTGTATGGGTCATCGTTGGCGGCGCTGCCGGCTATATCGCGGGACATTTGTGGAAACGGCGCGGGTTTGGTGTCATTGGTAATGTCGTTATTGGGCTGCTGGGCGCGTTGATTGGCGGTCTCTTGTTCAACCTGCTCCAAATTCGGATTGGCGCGCTAGAGTCGGTCAACTTTTCGCTTGCTGATCTCGTCATTGCTATCGTCGGTTCGCTATTGCTGCTGGTGATATTGTGGCTTGTGCGTCGTAGATAAGTTGGTTCCTGGGCTGTGGTTGACTCTGAAATCACAGCCTTTTTGCCCCATCAAATGTCCTCGTATCCTAATAGAGAGGCTGCAATACACGTTGAAGTCGTGGGTTAACACGCCCTTACTTTTGCGGTATGATACTGCGGTTTCTTAAGACTGCGTACCGGAGTTCCAACACCATGCAAGGTAACACAAGTAGTCGTGTATTTGTGATTTTTAGTATTGTGATGCTTGTCGCAATGGTTGGCAGTGTGCTGCTGCCATTGCTGTTACAAAATGTCGGCAATCCAACCACACAAATGGATTCGACGGATGTTCCCGAACCGACACTGCCACCCATGCCCGACGATTTCAGCGTCATCACCTTCGATGATGTCGTCATGCACAACTCAGGTTTGTTTACTGTGGCACGCCCGACGGGTTGGAATGTGTCTAACCAATCCAACAACGGATTTGAAGTGAAACTCAGTATGAACAACGCCACCTATCAGAGTGTGGTCGAAGCCTCTATTGATATTGCGCCAACCGCGATTGAAACCGTGAATGATGTCGAAGCCCGTTTGACCCCATCGTTATTGGGCGATAGCTGGCGGCAATATACAACATGGGACGAGACACGCCGTGTCATTGAGGATGACCGTGTGGTGATTGACTTCACCCTGACTGCGGCACAACGCAATCTGATAGCCCGACAGGTGTCATGGACAGATGGTGAATGGATGTATTCCGTGCGGGTGGTCGCACCGGAAAATGGCGCGAATCTGCTGCGTTATTTGCTGGATAACACGATTGCATCGCTCGAAGTCAACCGTGAACTCGCAAGCACACCCACCGGCTGGAATGCTTATTTTGATACCCAAACCCGTCATATTTTGCGTCTGCCACCCACATGGGCACTGACCGACGCCGCGCCCGGACTGCCGGCAAGTTTTGAAGGCACACTGGCAGAAAATAATGAAAACGTTTTGCTGCGCGTCGAGACCGTAGATGGGCAAATTGCCAACAGCGAAGCCGCAAGCACATGGGTTGCAAGTTCGCGTTCCAGCGGGATTGAAGTATTGGATGTTGTGAGTGTCCAGCAAGGCGGCATGAGCGGCTTCAGCGTATCCTATACCTATACCGATCCTGATGGTGAACAGCAAAGTGGTGTTGCCGTGTTGTTGAATGGGCCAGATGACCGATTCCATGTCGCCAATTTGCGGCTTGATGTCGCAGCCGTAGACCTCAATAGTGATGATGGACGTGAAACCTATCCTGAAATCGCACAGGTGATGGACAGCTTCCGTGTGATGCCAGACCTCGAAGTGGTGGACGCTTAAGCCGCATTCCAAAATATGAAGCAAGGGGCAGGCGCACAACCTGCTCCTTTTTATTTGCGCGAATAGAATTTATGTTCTATCATCAGTTGACTGAAACAACCATTTGCACAAATATCCAATTGCGTCATAATCCAAAGTGTAATTCAATCACTCAGGAAATCGCATGATTACATACGTCATCAGCGACTTGTTTTACAGCCCGGCACAGGTGCTGGTTAATCCCGTCAATACGGTTGGTGTGATGAGTCAGGGTGTCGCGCATGATTTTAAACGCTTCTACCCTGATATGTTTGACCGCTATCGTGAATTGTGTCAGGCAGATAGGCTGGATGTTGGCAGCTTGCTGCTGCACCGTACCATCCATAAATGGGTTTTAAATTTTCCAACACGTAAACACTATCGCGCAACGTCCCGCCTGGAATACATCGAAGCGGGATTGAAGAAATTTGTCGAATCCTATGGCGATAAGGGTATAACATCGGCCTCGTTCCCGAGATTGGGTACCGGCAGTGGCGACTTGGACTGGGAGAGCGAAGTCCGCCCTTTGATGGAAGCCTATCT
>CAZTLI010000287.1:0-7120 GCA_964614375.1 uncultured Anaerolineaceae bacterium | reverse complement strand
GCACAACCTATCCGCTGGCATTGAACATTCATGGCGGGCCAGTCGGTATGTGGGGGCCAGCCAGCCGCAGCATGTGGCACGAATGGCAGTTTCATGCAGCGCGTGGGTATGTCGTGTTTTACTGCAATCCGCGCGGCAGTTCGGGTTACGGCGAACAATTCCAGTTGGATTTACATAATGCGTGGGGGCCAGTGGCACACACCGACATCATGGCAGGTGTGGACGCAATCGTCGAAAAAGGTTTCATAGATACAGACCGAATGGCGATAACCGGCGGGTCGTATGGCGGTTATATGACGGCGTGGGTAATCGCCCATGACCATCGTTTCAAAGCAGCCGTATCCCAACGTGGAATCTACAACCTCGTGTCGAGCAGTGGGACGGACGATGTGCCATCGACAGTCGGCCCGGTCTTTGACACGGAGATGTGGATAGACCCCATTCATCTGTGGAAACAATCGGCGCTGGCCTACGCGCATCAAATCAGGACGCCGCTGCTGCTGATACACAGTGAAAATGACTTCCGCTGCCCGATTGAACAGGGCGAACAACTCTTCGCATACGTCCGCCGCGCGACGGATACACCCATACGGATGCTGCGTTACCCGCGTGAAGGACATGAACTCTCGCGCAGTGGTGAACCAAAGCATCGTATGAGTCGATTAACTGAAATGGTCAACTGGTTCGATACCTATTGTATGCCTGATAAAACAGCTTAAACACAATTTATTGGCACATTGAAAAAGGAGGATTTCATTGGCAACCAAAAAACGCCCCATTACTGTAGATGACTTATATCGTCTATCACACATCGAAAGCCCGCAGGTCAGTCCCGATGGGCAGTGGATTGCATTCGTGCGCGTGACTGTCGATAAGCTAGATAACGGCTATAAACGCAATATCTGGCTGGTCAAGACCAGTGGCAGCGATCCGATGCAAATCACGCGCAGCGGCAAAGACTCATCACCCGAATGGTCGCCGGATGGCCAAACGCTGGCCTTCGTTTCGTCACGCAGCGATAAGCCACAAATTTACCTGCTGCCGATGACCGCGCCGGGTGGTGAAGCCCGCGCCCTGACCAGCCATGAAAATGGCGCACACAGTCCGGCATGGTCGCCAGATGGCAAAAATATCGCCTTTTTAGCATCCATGAATGCCAATGAGCGCGCCAAAGAAGACAGTGGCGAGAAAGACCCCGAACCCGCGGATAAATTTGAAGCCGAACAGCGCGAAAAACGCAAAGAATATGACGAAAAGATGCGCTGGGACCCGCGCCCGATGTGGCGGATCCCCTATCGCGCCGGGACATCGTTCCTTGATGACCGATACGCACAGGTTTATGTCTTGCCCACTGCGGAAGGTCTCAAGGATGATGAAAGCAAACCGCGCCGTCTAACCGATTTTGATGGGCACTATGATACGCCCTGCTGGTCGAACGATGGCAAATATATCTATACTGCGCGCACCGGTGACCCGACTGCGGATGAGCCATTTTTAAAAAATCACCTGTATCGCATCAAGGTGTCTGATGGCGCGCACGACCAATTGACCGATGGGGACGTCGCTGATTTTATTGAGTCGGTGTCGCCGGATGGCAAATGGGTTGCCTTCACGCGCACAACCCTGCCCATCGACACGCTCACCAAACTGGCGGTGATTCCCGCTGGTGGTGGTGAGGTTAAGCTGCTCAATGTCGAGATTGACCGTTCACCGGGAACAGTCGATTGGGCAGGCGATGACCAGTTGATTGTGTCCTTTGGCGATACCGGCGATTCGGTCTTTTATACGTTGGATGCCAAAAATGGTAGTTACGCCAAATTGTTCACGGGCGGGTTTGTAGCGGAATCAGCGAACACCAGTAGCGATGGTGGCGTGGCCTTCGCCGCCAGCACACCGCTCATTCCCGGTGAATTGTACTGGAAAGCAGCAGGGTCAAATGATTACCAGCAAATGACCAGCTTCAATAAAGACTTTCTGGATGAGGTGTTTGTGCAAGAGACGCATGAATTTCGTTTCCAATCGCCCGGTGGTGAAATACAGGGCTGGTATATCCTGCCTGTGGGTTATGAAAAGGGCAAAACCTATCCGCTCGCACTCAATATTCACGGTGGGCCGCATGTGATGTGGAGTCCGAGTGCGCGGTCAATGTGGCATGAATGGCAGTTTCACGCGGCGAGTGGTTATGCCGTGTTCTTCTGCAATCCACGCGGCGGTGATGGCTATGGCGAGAAGTTCCAGAACGCGCTGCACAGTGATTGGGGCAACGTGGCCTTTACCGACATCATGGCGGGCGTGGATGCTTTCCTCAAGTTAGGCATCGCTGACGAAAAGCGCATGGCGGTCACGGGCGGCTCGTATGGCGGGTATATGACGGCGTGGGTCGTCGGACATACAGACCGTTTCGCGGCGGCAGTGACACAGCGCGGTGTTTATAATCTCGCCAGTTTCTATGGCACAAGCGATGTGCCGATTCTGATTTCGTCCGAATTTGATGTCGAACCCTGGGAGAATTATGAAAAGCTGTGGGCGCATTCGCCGCTGGCCTATGCCCAGAATATCAAAACACCGCTGCTGATTATCCACGCCGAAAACGATTATCGTGTGCCGATTGAGCAGGCCGAACAGCTCTTCGCGTTTGTCCGTCGGGGTACGGATACGCCTGTGAAGATGATGCGGTATCCGCGTGATGGACACGAACTCTCACGCAGTGGCGAACCTAAACATCGTGTCAGTCGCTTGACTGAGATGGTCAAGTGGTTCGACGAATACTGCAAAAAATAGGCGGCTGGCAATCGCAAGTAGATATAATAAATGGGGTGACGATGCGTCACTCTATTTTTTTAGCAAATCGGTCAGCGAGCGCGAGTCGTCGTCTGCACTCAGGGGCGAAACAGGCATATGGGTCATCGGGTCATTTATGGTTTGCGTATGGGTGATGGATTGTGGCGATGGGCGGCGCTTTAACTTATAGCGTTCGGGGATTTCACGCCATCCCTGCAAACTCATCCACGCCGATACCAGTGCCAGCCCGCTCGAAATCGCCAGTAATACCGACGCAATCGACAATGCCACATCCCAGAACATCTCAATATCAATGACATAAAAGGCGAACGGTATCCAGATGAACCACGCCAGCAGCAACCCGCGCGCCAGAGGGAAACGCAATCTCAGAAGTTGATGGCGCATGACAAAGCCTCTCATATCCGGCGGTAGCGCCGCATGATGTCTAGCAGTGCGGCGTGGTCGAGGGCATGGCGGGTGTTGCCATCGCGCCCGGTTATGGTTTCGGCGGCGATGAGTGAATTCAAGACTGCTTCTTCGATGGATTCGACGACTGCGGCGAAAAACATATCCATCACCTGCCCCATCTCCGTCAGACGCGGCACAGATTGCACCCATTCATCCGTTGCGTGCTGCCAGCGATTGGTGGTCGAAAAGGCGATGACAAAATCCCCACTGCCATCGTGACAGACTGTGCCCGTCCGCGCCAGACCAAAGGCCGCACGCTTCGCCAATCGCCCCAATTGGCGCGAGTCACAGGGCGCATCGGTGGCGATAATCATCATCACCGAACCGGGGTCGGACGGCGGAATAGCTTGGCTGTAAATATGCTGTCCGACAGGCACGCCGCAGACCATCAATTCGGGCAAGCGCCCAAAATTGGTCTGCACTAATGCGCCGACAGTATATTGCCCGTCACCAATGACTCGTGAGGCTGTACCAATGCCGCCTTTGAGCGAATAACAGGTCGTGCCCGTCCCCGCGCCCACACAGCCTTCAACGACTGCCCCATCTGTTGCCGTCTCTATCGCCGACCAGACGTGTTCCTGCCGGACGTGTCGCCCGCGAATGTCATTGAGATAACCATCGTTGCACTCGCCCACAACGGGATTGACTGTCCCGGCGGTCAGGCCGATGTCGGCATGTTGGCGCAGCATATAAGCGACGACAGCATCCCACACTAACCCGACATTGAGCGTATTGGTCAGCACAATCGGCGTCTCGATGCGTCCAAACTCGCGCACCTGTTCAAATCCAGCGGCTTTGCCAAAGCCATTGAGTGTATAAACCGCAGCGGCGGGCTTTTCGCGGAAGATGTCACCGTCGTGGGGCAATATCGCCGTCGTTCCCGTTCGTATGGCACTGCCATCAGCATCCTGTATCAGCGTCGTATGCCCCACACGCACACCGCGCACATCGGTAATGGCATTGTGCCGTCCGACAGGTAAATAACCGGGGGTAATGCCTAACTCACGCAGCCTCGTCATGACTGCTCCCTCTTAATCTGAACTCCACGTTCTATTTTAATTCATATCATTTCGCGTTATAATACGTGCCGTTCGCGCATAACACAGATATGTCCCGATCCAACCCATCGGGATATTTGAATCTCTAACCACCCACAGCCCTGTAACGTTCGATTTCGACCATGACGGCATGAGTTGGTATGGTTGGGTGTTCGTGTTGGGGTGTCTGGTCTTGCTGGGCGACATGCTGTGATTCCGTAGGAGGAAACGATGAATGAGGACAAGTATATCCTAACACGCGCTGGCTACGAAAAACTCAAGCGGGAACTTGACCAGCTTATCAATGTCGATAGTGTCGAAGTCGCAGCGCTGGTTGAGGAAGCCCATGAGGACGAAGATGGCGAAGATGCAACTTTTTACGATGCGATGGTCGCCAAAGAACGCCTTGACAGCCGTATTGCCGAACTACGGAATATCCTCGTTCATGCAGAAGTCATTGACGAAGACGCCGACCCGGATATCATCACACCGGGCAATCGCGTCATCGTGTGGGATATAGAAGAAAAAGAGGAACTGGTCTTCGACCTGCGGGGCAGCGCCGAAGTTGCCCACGGATTGAAGGGTGTATCCATCAGTTCGCCAGTGGGTCAGGCGTTACAAGGTCGCAAAGTGGGCGATGTAGTCGAAGTCGAAGTCCCAATGGGTACGGTGCGCTATAAAGTCCGCGCCATTGAAGTGATTCCTGACGAAACATAGTCCGCACATCATGCCGTACAAATGAAAAGGGGACATCCATACCCGGACATCCCCTTTTTTGATTCTACGAAGTTGAAAACACACCTACGGAACCGGTGTTAACAGGGATGGGTCATTGAGCCATATATCTGTCGAGAAAAGTGTTTGTCCCTCGATGAGCAGATTGGTCGTGTAACCATACGGGAATTCATATACATTACGACCATTAAATTGTGACACAACCGGGCGTGGCAAGCCTGTCCCATTATCAAAGACGCTAATCACCTGTTCACACGAAACCTGCGCCACATCATTGCAAATGTCGAGCGTGACCTGAGCGACACCTCTATCCGGGATATGCTGGACATAGGTCACGCGGATATTGTTCCACGATACCTGCTGCTTGGTCTGGCTGACATCCGATGGATTGAGCGTAGCGGGTGGCGTCGCGGCGTTGATAATCGCATCCAGCGGGCCTGCGCCTGTTGGTGTGGGTGTGGGCGCGGGGCCATTGCACCAGAACGCATCACAGAACGTCAGCGGGCGAATCCCTTCCAGCGTGGGCAAGGTGCGAAAACGATTTTCATCCATCGTCGTCCAGCGGCGATCAATGAACACGGCGAAACCCTCACCACTGACGAACATCATGGTCGATTCGCCAAAATTGCGATACCACGCGCGGAAGCCAGTGCCCCAGGGCATCACGCCCATGTACTCTAACGCCGCCGGGTCAAGATAGGCGAAGGCATTGCGCGACTCGGCGAGATAGCGGGTTTCTTGCTCAGCTTCAATCACTTCAATGGGCGGATTTTCGGCTAATTGATTCGCGGCGTTTGCGGCCTGAAAACAATAGGTCTGGCGATCCGTGATTGTGGTGTCGATAGCCAGTGTAAAATTATTCTGCACGACGATGACCAGATTTTGTGTATTGGGGTCACACCGTTCGAGGATGTCTACCCCCTGCCAACCTGTCGGACGCACATTCACACCCAATATCGCGTCGGCTAACAATTCTATGTCGTGGCGCAGGTTACGATACGTGAGCAAATCATTGTTGGCGAGGGCGCCGATCCATTCCGCAGGCCGTTCACCGGGACCCAGTTGATTATCTGCGAGCAGCCCCATATCCAGGAACGCATCGCCCAGCAGAGTCGGCGAGTCGAGATTGCGATTTGCGCCCACCCAAATCCAGCCCGGTGGACGATTGTTCAAGCCGAGCACTTCGTCCGCGATACGCTCCAGATCACCGCGAACGGATAGAATCAATTCGGGCAAACGCTCTAAAATGTCCGTATTGTTTTCGCGGAAGGACACGACCACCGTATCAATCTCCCCAGAGACAGCCTGACAGTAATTGGGGAAATTGTCTGGGGTCTGCACATCGTATTCCAGGATAAAGACGAGATTCATCAACGAGCGCGTACACCGATATAGCGGCGGCCCACCGCTCCAATCGGCAGGGAAATTATCGAAGCTCGTATAGACGGATAATGCGGCGATTTCGAGGTCATGCCGGACATTGCGCGCGACGAGCGCGGCGTTGGATGAAGTCGCGCCGATCCAGCCAAAAGGTCGGGAATCCTCAAATATTTCATTCGCCAGCAATTCATTATCGAACCACAAATCGGCAATATACGTGGAAGACGACAGCACAAGGTTGCCCGTCCAACCATCAGGCCGTTCGTCACCCAGAACTGTGCCCGCCAGAATTTCCATATCAAATCGGATGTTCAGCAGTTCCTGTTCAAACTCGTTGGTTTGCGCCGGGGGCGCGGCCTGTACTGCCAGCCCCGCCAGCGCCCACACGAGTAATACAATCACCAATAACCGACGCTTACCTCGCATGATGCACCCTTTTGTATGCTTTCCTGCGCTATTTTATGGTTTATTATACACCGGGCAACCTGAACGGGCATATTGTTAGCGAAAAAGAGGTTGCAAGTAGGACTAAAGCACCGTCTGACGACTCATTTGTCGAATCAAAAAAGGACACCTGCACTGTGCCCTTTCACAATCATCCGTTTAAGTACGAGGCGACTCACTCCGTGTCGTCATCCTCATAGAAACCTATCTCTGATGGGTCAAGATATTCCAGCAATCCCAGCAGGGTAATCGGGATGAGCGCAAACGCGATGGTT
>CAZTLI010000286.1:0-7123 GCA_964614375.1 uncultured Anaerolineaceae bacterium | reverse complement strand
CGTCCCGCGCCTGTCCCTAGAAAGCGCATCCGAATGCGGCGGGTGATGGCGTCCGAGAGCAGCACGCGGAACACATCGCGCACGGGTTCAGCGGCAGAGTCGATGACGGCACGGGCGGCGGTCATTTCGGCACTCAGTTGGGCGGCGATGTCCGGCGTCATTTTGCGATTTTTCAGCAGCCAGTGAGGGAAAGCGATAGAGCCAGTCTGTTCGTGCCCATTTGATTTTGCACGCAAGCGGTCAACGGCGGTGGTCGCCTCGCGTTCGACCAGCAGAGGGTCGAGAGTCAGAACATCGAGCTTGGTTCGGGCGATCAGGACGGATAGAGGGTCGATGTCCAGTCCGACAGAGGGCATTCCCAACAGCGCCGCCTCCAACAAGGTTGTGCCGCTGCCAGCAAAATTGTCCATCACACGCGGAGTCGGCGCGTCCACCTGTTGGCTGCAAACATTGAGCATGGCGCGCGCCATACGCGGGAAAAATTTGGCTTTGTAATAGTGTATATCATGCGACAATGCCGCGATGCTGGCCTTCGCCGCCAATGCCTTGTCCACCAGCTTGCGGGTCGATGGGCTGTCATCGCGTCCGGTCAGGCCATTGAGCAGTAATGTCAGATTTTTGCGCGTTTCGCTGACCGATTTCGCGCGTCGGGTGACGACATCCGCCAGTTCAAACAGTGCGTAATGGGGAACAGCCGCGATGATACAGCCATCCGCAGCGGTATGACACTGATAGACCGCGCCGATTTTTTGCTCAAGTGTTGTGGTGAAGTCCTGTCCAATAACGGTGTCAGGCACACGGCAGTAGATGCGCTGGACGAAGGACAGGCGTTTGACCAGTTCGGGCAGTAGCTCCAGCGGTGCAGTGGCGATAAATGCCTGTTGACCACTTGAACGCGCATACTCGCCCATACTGTCTATCCACAAGGGCGCGTCCGTCAGTTTGGGTAAATCGGCTATGCCATCCGCTAAAAATGCTTCCAACTCCATGCGCGCCAGCATCAAATCACTCTCCAGGGTGATGTTGTGGCGCAGTTGGAAGATGAAGGGTGTGTCGGGCAGTGTCATGCCCCTATTATAGCCCACTCAGCGCAGAGGCTGCTCCCCATCAGGCGCTTCTGAGGCGTGGATCGAGTGAGTCACGCAGGCCATCCCCCAGGAAGTTGAAGCCCATGACGGATAGCATAATCGCTAATCCGGGAAAAATCCCCATCCATGCAGAGCGTTGGAAGAAGTCGCGGCCTTCGTTCAACATCCGGCCCCAACTGGCGTCGGGTGGTTGTGTGCCGAGACTGAAGTAGCTCAGGGCGGCTTCTGCCAGAATCGCAAACGACAAACTGAGCGAGACTTCGACAATAATTGGCGCGAGGATATTGGGAAAAATGTGCCGCCGCAGGATGTGGGGACTGCTTGCGCCCAACGCTTGCGCCGCCAGCACAAATTCCTCATGTTTGACCGACAAGACGGATGCACGCGCGATACGGGCAAAAATCGGAATATAGACGATGCCAATCGCAATCATCGCGTTGGTGACGCCTTTATCCAGAATCGCCATAATCGCGATTGCCAGCAATATCGCCGGGAATGCCAGCAGTACATCC
The DNA here is from genome assembly GCA_964614375.1 of uncultured Anaerolineaceae bacterium. Classification (GTDB taxonomy): domain Bacteria; phylum Chloroflexota; class Anaerolineae; order Aggregatilineales; family Phototrophicaceae; genus CAZTLI01. Next base: position 5,523 of record CAZTLI010000286.1, on the reverse strand, counting down.
ATCACCCGCATAATCATTTCATCGACAAAGCGCCTGCTATAGCCGGCAATCATGCCCAGGATTGTGCCAATCGTCCCGGCGATACCCACCGCAATTATGCCGACCATCAGCGAAACACGCGCGCCATACATAATCCGGCTTAACGTATCACGTCCAAAATCGTCTGTGCCGAAGGGGTGCTGTAGGCTGGGCGGTGCAAACGGCGCATTAAAATCCATCGTATTCGGCGCGTAGGGCGCGAGGGTGGGGCCAAAAATCGCGAGGATGATGAGGATCAGCGTGATGATTGCACCAGTCATGCCGATACGATGGCGTCTAAAGCGATACAGCATATCTTGCCATAAGCCGCGCGTTGGCAGGCTATCCGCCGTCTTGAGTTTTGCGATACGAATCGCGGTTTTCGCCTCGGTCATTGGTTCTCCCTTAAGCGTGCTCAATACGCGGATCGAGGAAGAAGTACAGCATGTCCACCGCGAGGTTGATGAACGTCACCATGACCGCCATCACCAGCACCGTGCCCTGTATCAGTGGATAATCGCGTTGTTCGACGGCATCCAACGTCAAGCGGCCTAATCCCGGCAGCGCGAACACAATCTCAATCACGACGACGGCGCTCAACAAAGCGGTGATTTGCAGGCCGACAATTGTCACGACGGTAATCATCGCATTCCGCAAGGCATGACGACTGATAACGACCCACTCGCGCAGGCCCTTGGCCCGGGCGGTACGGATGTAATTCTCGCTCAACACTTCCAGCATGGCGCTGCGGATAAAGCGTGTTTGGATCGAGGCACTAATCAGGCCGGCAGTGATGACGGGCAGTATCATATGCCGCAGCCAATCGCCAAAGTCTTCATTAATGGGCGTATAGCCATTGGGTGGCAAGATTCCAAGCGTAGATGAAAATAGCAGCACCAGCAGAATCGCCATCCAGAAATCGGGCACAGCGACACCCACCTGACTCAGAATCGACGCAAAGGTATCGAGCGCGCTGCCACGCTTCACCGCCGAGACGATGCCCAATGGAAAGGCCACCACCATGCCCACAACGACGGCAAGAACGGCCAATTGAAATGTCGTCGGCAGGCGCTGCATGATTTGCGGCGTGATGGGTTGGCCGGTGAGGATGCTCACCCCAAAATCGCCGCGCAGGGCGTTAGTCACCCATGAGAGATATTGCTCTGGCAAGGGACGGTTGAGGCCGAGATTTTCCCGCCGGGTCGCGACCAATTCATCGGTGGCCTGTACACCCAGGGAACGCCGTACCGGGTCACCCGGCACGAGTTGAATGATGAGGAAGACAACCAGTGTCACCCCGACAACCACCAGCACTGCCAACAAAAGCCGTTGTATAAGGTAGGCATAGTTCATGGCGCGGCACTCTCGCGATTAAACAAAGGGACATCCAGCGAAGGATGCCCCCTCTGACTATTGGAGCGTCATCCTTATCGAGATAACCAGACTGTCCAGAAATTCACCGCGCTGTCCGGGCGCACGCTAAACCCGTGTACAGCCGGTGACCATGCTTTCACTTCTTGCTTGACGTACATAAAGATGTACGGCGCATCATCCACCAGAATTTGATTGGCACGTTCATAGATTTCATAGCGTTCGTCAAAGTCGTCGATGGTACGCCCTTCATCAACGAGTGCATCGAATTCTTCGTTGCTGTAGCCGGTGGCATTAAAGACCTGTCCGGTACGATGTTGCAGATAGAAGTAATCTTCCACATCGGTCAACCCCAACCAGCTCAACATAAAGGCGTCGAAGTCACCACTCGCCTGCCGTTCCAGCCAGACGGTGAATTCAACATTGTCAATGACGACCTCGATATTGACTTCTGCCAACTGCTGCTGCACCACCTGCGCGCCCCGCAGAGTCTCGTCAAAGCCAATAGCGGTCATGATTTCAAGCGTGAAGCCCTCAGCGACACCGGCTTCTTCGAGCAATGCGCGAGCCGCATCGACATCACGGTCATAAGGTGAATACGGGAAGTACCAGGGTGAACCGGGACCCGTTGGCCCTTGAGTCGGGACGCAGAGGCCGAAGAAAGCGAAATTGCAGATTTGCTCACGGTCAATCGTCAATGCAATCGCCCGCCGCACACGCACGTCGTCAAGCGGTTCGCGCGAGAGATTCAGGCCGAAGTAGTCATACGATAGCCGCGCCGATGTACCCACGATGACATCCGGGTCTTCATTCAATGCCTCATAATTTTGGGGCGAAATGGTGAAAATCCAATCGACTTCGCCACCTTGCAGCGCGAGATCGCGGGCGGTATCGTCGGTGATGGGTGTGATTTCGATTGAATCCAGATACGGTAGGCCTTCTTGCCAGTAATTCTCGTTTCGGACGAGGACGAGGCGGGTTGTGCCTTCGACTTCGCTGATGACAAACGGGCCAGACCCAATCGGGACGGCGATGGTGCCATCGTCAGACACACTCTCTGGCGCCATAACCGCTGTCGATTTGTTGGCTGCGATAGAGGCTGGCAGTGACGCGATGACCGATGCGGTCGTGAATGTGACGGTATACGTGTCAACCGCTTCGATGACGGTGCTCGCGCCGCCAATCCGCCACGCATTACCCGAACCGACATCCGGGTCGATGAGGCGATTGAACGACCATGCGACATCATCGGCGGTCAATTCACGTCCATTGGAGAACATGACGCCTTCACGGAGATGGAATGTCCATGTCAACCCATCTTCAGACCGTTCCCACGATTCCGCTAACCAGGGGATGACATTCATATCGTCATCGAAGAAGGTCAGCGTCTCCAGCACGTTGTTCAAAATTTGGAAGCTGGCCTCTGAACTGGCGACATGCGGGTCGAGACTTTCCCAGGGGGCTTGCCACGCGGCGCGCAGCGTCCCACCCGGCACAGGTTCCATCTCTTGTGCAATCACCGCACCGCTGAGTGTGGAAAGCAGCACAATGACGATGAACAATAACGGCAGTCTTTTCACGAATTTGCTCCTTAACTATTTAAACAACACCTACAAAAGCACCGCAACGGAGGCTGCGTGCTCTATAACCTGGTTCAGTCATACCTGTTACAGTGCTTGACGGATAATCTCGGCTTCGTCGATGAGTAAATGGCGAAAGTCCATCACCCGTTCGTCATTCATGCGCGACGACGGGGCTTCGATGCTCAAGGCAGCGACGACCTCGCCCTGCTGATTCCAGAGTGGGACGGCGATTGCCCGCGCCCCTACGTCAATCTCGCCATCGGAAATGCTGTAACCGCGCTCGCGGATGTGCCGCAACTCGGCTTTGAGTGCCTGGACATCGGTGATGGTGTTGTGCGTGAATTGCTGTAACGGCACGTCCAGCAAGTCGTCCCAATCGTCTTCGGGCAGATGTGCCAGCAGCAGCTTGGACGATGCGCCCGCATGGAGCAGTTGCACACGCCCCTGTTCTATCTTGACGCGCAAAGCATGACGGCCTTCGATGCTCTCGATGCAAATCACATGACGGTCAAACACCCGCATCAACGACACCGATTCGCCTACAACTTCAGCGAGGCGCTGCATACTCGGCAGCACGGTCAGACGCAGGTCGCGATTGCTGGCGAGAGCGTGGCGTCCCAGTTCAAATACGGCAAGCCCAAGGCGATAACTCGCCGAACCTGCTTTTTCGAGAAGTCCCTTGTCGCTCAACAGGCGCACATGGCGATACACCGTGCTCTTCGGTATATCCAATTCCTGGCTGATGTCATCCACCGAAGCGTGGGGGCGTCCATCGCGGAACAACAGCAAAATGTCTAACACCCGGTCTACTGCGGAGTTTTTGTCGGAATCCATCACCGCTTAAAAATTCAACTATTTTCACAGAATGATACACATTTATCAACAAATGAGAATTATATCCAACTTATCTGATTTTTCCAAATTAGCGAATTTCACAACAGGAATGGCAATTCTGCAATCCACTACCATAGAACGGGTGCGCGTTCGGGGTATGACGCACGAACGCGCACAAACAGCACACTTCGACCAGCAGCTCATCCAACCAACCCGGTTTGACATTGCCGAGGTGCATCAGCAGCACAAACGCATAGCTGCTTAAGATTAAGATAGGCCAGAATAGGGTCATCGGCATCCTCGTTAAACATCACCTCTTCATTTTGCTTGCCCGATACAGCACATCTGTGCTAAAATCGGGTCGGTGATTTGACTGCCAATGGAGAATGTTATGCCTGCCCCTAAAACTACAATGACTCGTGATGAGCTGCTGCATCAGATAAATACAAGCTGGAATGAATTTCTCTCGTATCTCGCCACACTCACGGAGGAACAACTTACCCAGCCAACAGATGCCGCGGGCTGGACGGTGAAAGATCACATTATTCATCTTGCGATTTGGGAAACAGCCGCACTTGCGCTGTTAGAGGGCAAATCGAAATGTGAAGCGATGGATATACCGCCTGAAGTGTGGGAACAGGATTACGACCCAATCAACGCGGTGATTCAACAACGTTATCAACACATGCCGCTGGCTGAGGTCATGCAGACCTTACGGCGGAATCACGAACGTGTCCAACAGAAACTCGATTCGATGACAGAAGCCGATTTACTGCTCCCTTATCACCATTACCAACCGGACTCCATCAATGAACGTCCGCTTATCCAATGGCTGCCCTGGGAAACGTTTAACCATTACATCGATCATCAGTCGTGGATTGCGGCGATTGTCGCGCAGACATAAGTATCAGGAAGATACCACGACTCAGCACACAGAGGATGACTTCTATGAAACAATCAATTCTATCCACATTAGGAGACAAATATGGCATCTAGGCAACCTGATGGGTATCTGGCTGTGCCGTCCAATGGGGAAGGCAGCGGCATATTGGTGCTTCATGCGTGGTGGGGACTGAACGACACGATTAAGGCATTCTGCAAGCGGCTGTCTGAAGCGGGTTTTGTCGCCTTCGCGCCCGACCTGTATCATGGCGCGGTCACAGACCAGATTGCCGAAGCGGAACGATTAGGGGCTGCGCTGGATGAACGGGTTCATGAGGCCAGAGCCGAACTTGCCGATGCCGTCGCATTTCTCAAGGAACGCGCGGTTGATTCGCGCATGGCGGTGATTGGTTTTTCACTGGGGGCATATTATGCGCTGGATTTGTCGGTCAGGCTGCCGGATGCCATCCAATCGGTCGTCCTCTTCTATGGGACTGGCCCCGCCGACTTCAGCCAATCGAAAGCCGACTATCTCGGTCACTTCGCGGAAAATGATCCGTATGAGCCGCAGTCGAACGTGGACGAACTGGCGGAATCGCTGCGGTCTGCGGGACGTGCGGTGACGTTCCATACCTACGCTGGCACGGGACACTGGTTCTTTGAACCGGATCGCGCGGATGCTTACGACGAAGCGGCAGCGACTCTTGCATGGGCGCGCACGCTTGATTTTTTGAGACGGCACTATGCCTCGTGAATTGAAGGGACTTCGCCGCCGGGCGCCGCCGCGAGCTGCTCGACGCCGCGACGCTGCTCGTCGTGCCGGTCTACAACGTCG
>CAZTLI010000285.1:0-7149 GCA_964614375.1 uncultured Anaerolineaceae bacterium | reverse complement strand
GGCGCATCTGGCCCTGGAAAGAGGTGCTCGAAACGCGCATTGACCGTCATGGCGAAACGGTGCCCGTGTTGGAAGCCAATGCACTGCCGAATGGCGATACCGTCGTGCTGGCGATTGCCTTGATGGTCATCGGCTTTTTGATTGTCAGCGTACTGGATCATGTTCAGGAAGGGAATAATCCCGTGCTGCGCTGGTTCTGGACGCGCAAACCTAAAGCCGAACCCACGCCTGTTGAGGCTGCGTAATACCTGATTTCAGGCTAAATTGAATTATTTCCGCAGCAGCGTCTGCTCGATGTGTTTGAGCAGGCGTTCGCGCGCTTTGAGAGCACGATACCACTGATAGGCTGTTATCACGGCTAACAAAATGATGAAGCCCGCAAATCCGGCGAAATCACCGGGCGAATAGGGGTTGATGCGTAAGAGGAAGATGAACACCAGCAGCAGGATGAACGTGCCCGTTGTCACCAGAATGCCTTGAATCCGGGCGTTGCCTTTGATATAGGTCGTGCCGTCGTCGCGCCGTTCCATTGTGCCTGAAATATGGATGACGATGCTGCGCCCGGTGATTTCCTTGATGGTGAAGCGGTAGTTGTTGACCCCTTCGCGCACCACCTCCACAAATTTATCAATCCAATAACGATGAGTCAGGTCATTTTCGATGCGATTGCCGCACTGTTCCAAAGGCAGCGGCGAGGTCATATAAAACGGGGCGTTTGTCCGATTGCCGGGACGGGATGAGGGATTGGGTCCTGGGATATTGAGCATGTTATATCCCCAATGTATCTTCGGTCTGGCGGATGAGGCGTTTACATTCGCGCGCGGAGCCAATCCAATAGTTACGAACGAAGACGCCTAAACTCGCCCCAAAAATAAGACTCGCCAATCCAATAATAGGGAACAATGCCGTAATCAGCACCGCCACCGGAATCCACTCGACATAGAGGCGACGTTGAATCGTTGCGTCGGCGGTGACGTGGGTTTTGTCTTTGGCGAGCCGATAGAGGTCACCTGTGATTTTGATAGATGCCGGGGCAACTTCGGTAATGGTGAAGCGATAATGTTCGTTTTTGACAGGCTTAAGCTGAATTTTGACTCTGGGGACAAAGGGGATGTCGCGCAGCTGCTGCATCTCGCCCAGACGATACACACACTCGCTGAGGGGATAGGGCGCGACAAAATCAATCGTATAGTTGACTTCCGGGCTGTTGCGGCGGTTTAACCACTGCATGACTCATCCTCTGGATGATCTGTTGACGTAACGCGGACACCTTCCAGTATACCGGATTTGACAGGCGCGGCAGCAGACCAATGGACAGGTTAATGCAGCTTTAACGCGATACCGAAGGCGTGCTTAACGCCGCACCTTGTCTTTGACGATGTGTGCGTCGGGATGCAGGCTGGCTATCCAATCGCCGATGAGCGCGACTGCGACGTGTATGCCATCCGTTGGGCGGGGGGCGCCAATACCACCGAGCTTGAGCGTGTATGCGCCGTCTTCACGCGGCACGAACAGGATCGCCACGCGCTGGTCAATCGTGGGTTCGCTGACGTAGGCTTCAAAGAGCAGCGAGTCGGCATTGGCATAGGCATAACCCACATTCACATGAATCGCAGTGTCCGTGTCATCAGCTTGCAGCGGTTGGAACTGTGCCAGAAGCGTCTGTGGGTCGTGCGGCGTCTGAATGATGAGGTGCGGCATGGGGCGTTCCTCCGGGTCAAGCTGGATGCGGGCGGGCTGGTCGTTGCGCGTATAGGCGAAATAATAGCAGGCGCGTCCGGCGCTGATCGCTTTCATCTCGTATTTGGTGCGGGTGCGTCCGGGCATGTCCGTCACGCAGGGCGCATCGAATTGATTGGTCAGTCCGGGTGTTTCCGCCAGAAGTTCGGCGCTCATTTCGGCATAAGCCAGAATATCCGTCGCCAGATAAAAGCGTCCACCCGCTTGTAGACGGCTGACAATCAGATTGAGTGTCAGTGGATTCATGAGGCGGCGTCCGCTGTGGCGCTTTTTGAACCAGGGGTCGGGAAAGTTGACATGCACCTCGCCCAGACTGCCCGGTATGAATAAGTGATGTAGGGCGGTATTGGCGGGACTGTGAATCACACGCACGTTGTGCAATCCCTCACGTTCAATGAGTCGTTCGCCCGCTACCATACACGGATTGGCAATTTCGATACCAATAATGCTGGCGTCGGGGCGTTCATACGACAAATGGCGCAGATAATGCCCATAGCCAAAACCAATTTCCAGTATTAGCGGACGTTCTACGCCAAACAATGCCGACCAATCGACAGGCCACGCCAGATTAAGGGCATTGAGTTTAGGCAGCTTGAGGATAAGTTTGCTTTGTTTGCTCATACGTGCAACTATAGTTGGGTGGAGTGCGGCAATCAAGACGCGATTGAAGGGGAAAGTGTTCAATGGATGGCGTTGTATCTATGCTGGATGACATACATGATGAAATTGTCGAAAGCATCTGGGCAGAATTCAAGCGCAGCTTCGGTGTTCACGGTGTTCATGTGACGCCCTTTGCCCATTTCTCCTATCATGTCGCTGCGCGCTACGATATTGATAAGCTGAAACGCATCTTGCGGTCATTTGCTGATACGGTCACGCCCTTTCGTGTGCAAACAAACGGGTTGGGCATTTTCACGGGGGAGCATCCGGTGTTGTATATACCTGTACGCCGCACACCGGAACTGATCGCCATCCACGAGCGTCTGTGGCAAGCGGTTGAACCCGCTGCCCGCGAATCCAGCCCTTTCTATCGCCCCGAAAAGTGGTTTCCACATATCACCCTCGCGCATGGGGATATTGACCATGAGGGCTTGCCCGATATTATTCGTTTATTGAGCCGGCGCAGCTTTACATGGAATATTGCTATCGACAACATCGCCATTATCTACGAAGAAGAAGGCATCCAACGCCTGAATCACCGCTTTGAGTTTCCGTTGTGATTTAGCGCTGTGTCGCAAAAAGCGTTGGTCGATAGTAACAGGCAGCGGTATAATTTTGGCGCTCAATGAATAAACTGTGAGGGCACGATGAATACCGAACCATCTGCGCGCAATACGATTATCGCGTTTGTGCTTGTCATCATTGTCATTATCATCGGGGTTATCGCGCTGCTGGCTTCAAGACCTGAACCCGTGCAAATCACCATCAATCCCCCGAATCCGACGGCTACTCCCGAACCTACGCAAACACCTTCACCCATTATTGTCTATATCACAGGCGCGGTGAATGAACCGCACACGACAGCCTCATTGCCTGCGGGCAGTCGTGTGCAGGACGCGATTGACGCAGCAGGTGGCGTCACGGAGACTGCCGACCTTGACCGCGTAAACCTGGCGGGGATTGTGCGCGATGGCGATCAGGTGCATGTGCCTGAAATCGGCGATGATGCGGTGGTCAATGCCGCGCCTACCGCGAGTGGTGACCAGATTGTACATATCAATACAGCGACAGCCGACGAATTGGCGACTCTGCCCGGAATCGGCCCCACGACGGCACTCGCCATTATTGACTATCGCGACGAAAACGGCCCCTTTGAATCTATGGAAGACCTCGACCTCGTGCCCGGAATCGGCCCCGCCACACTCGAACGGTTTGAAGGGTTGGTCGTGTTTGATTAGGCGTGCTATGGATTTTCCAGCAGAAAACCTTTGCTCAACCGATGCGCTGCCCGGTAGCGGTATCGAAGTAGAGGATGCCATCCGGGTCAATGGCACAGTAGCGGGTTGTGCCCAGATCGACTGATTCCTCCAGCGGCACGTCAATTTGCCACCGTTCGCTGCCGAGCCACATATCCAATAGTTGGGTGCGTTCACTGTAAAACGGGGTTACACGTTCAATTACGCCCGGCACGCCGCCGGATTCCAGGCACATATTGTGGGCACGGATGCCGAGCGTTACAGGTGTGCCATTGGGCAAATCGGTACGAATGGAATAGCCGCCAAAATTCTCGCCCACCCAGTGCCCATCCTCAACCCGTCCCTCAAACAGGTTAATTGTCGGTGTGCCGATGAAGGTGGCGATGAATAAATTCACGGGATTGTCCAGCAGCGATTGAAAGGCGCCTATTTGCACAACATGACCATCCCGCAGCACGGCAATGCGGTCCGCAATGGTGCGGGCTTCGGTCTGGTCATGGGTGACAAAAATAGTCGTCACCGGGAATTCACGCAGCAGCCGCTTGAGTTCCAAACGCGCTTCAGTACGGAATTTGGCATCCAGATTAGAAAACGGTTCATCCAACAGCAGCACATTCAAATCCCGGGTGAGCGCGCGGGCAACGCCCACACGCTGTTGTTCACCACCGGATAGCTGCCGGGGATACCGGTCTAAGAGTTTATCCAGACCAATGCCGGTAATAGTAGAAATGCGCTGGACTCGTTCTGGAACTTCGAGGTCTCGTTTTCTTAAGCGCATCCAAAAACCGATGTTCAAACGTGCCCGCCAGTGCGGAATCAGGGCGCTGTCTTGAAAGACCATGCCAATATTGCGATGTTCAGGCGAAATGTTCGCGAGATTGTGGTGGTCATACAGGATTCTGCCGCTGTCTGGTTTAATCAATCCCGCGACGAGGCGCAGCAGGGTGGATTTACCAGAACCCGACGGGCCGAGAAAGGCCATCACCTGCCCGGATGGAATTTTGAGCGAGAGGTTGTCGATGGCGGTGATGCTGCCCTTACTCCCGATGAAGCGTTTGCTGACGTGTTCAAGGGTGATGGTGGTCATGACCTATCCCCTGTTTGCTCGCTGATTCGTCTCCGATTGTACCGCGTTTGTCCGGTGGGCTGTATATCCTGTCATTCGCCAGAGTACAATGGTGGACTGACCGGGGAGGGGCACATGAGAAACGAATCTCAACCTATCATTCGCACCGAGAATCTCACGCGCAACATAGAGGATAAGTGCATTGTTGATGGTGTATCCATCAGCGTCCAAGCGGGCGATGTGCTGGCAATCGTAGGGGCGAGTGGCGCAGGTAAAACCTCGTTTTTGCGTTTAATCAACCGCCTTGATGAACCGACAGCGGGCACGGTCTATCTGAATGGGCAGGATTATCACACGATTCCACCGCGCGACTTGCGCCGTCGCGTCGGTATGGTGATGCAGATCGCGTGCCTATTTCCCGGCACAGTTGCTGATAATGTGGGTTATGGCCCGCGTCAGCGTGGAGTGCCTGTAGCAGATGCGCGGATAGCGGAATTGCTGGCGGGTGTTGGGTTGGTTAATTTCGCCGGACGCGATGTGGCCCAATTGTCGGGCGGAGAAGCGCAGCGGGTGGCACTGGCGCGCGCCCTCGCCAATCAACCGGACGTGCTGTTGATGGACGAACCCACTTCGGCGCTGGATGATGCCACAATTCATGATGTCGAAGACCTGCTGACACACATCATCACTGCACATGGCTTGACCTGCCTGATAATCACGCATGATATGGCACAGGCCAAACGGCTGGCAACGCACATCATGGTCATGGAAAAAGGCCGATTGCTGCGCGTGGAAGACGTGCCACGCGCGATTGATTAAAGGAGACGACTATGCTTAATAATCTGTTCGGGGACGGTCTGGCATTGGGCGCGGCGCAGGCTGTGATTGCCGCAGTTCTGGCATTGGCGGTGATGGTGGTTGCGGCCTATCGCCACATCCATATTGAGCGCGATGTGGTCACAGCATTGGCGCGCGGTATCGTACAGATTGTCGTCGTAGGCATTGGACTGGTGGCATTGCTGCAAGGGCCGGAATGGACGAGTGTTTTCGTACTTGCCGGGATGATGGTTGTCGCTGCACGAATCGCGTCACAACGGGCAGTGCGGGTGCAGGGTGCGTTTCGTGTGTCCTTGTATGGTATTGGCATTGGTGCGGGGCTGGTCATTGCCATGATGACATGGCTTGGCGTCATTGACCCGGCGATAACGTCCCTGATTCCAGTTGGGAGTATGCTCGTCGCCAATTCGATGAATACCTGCGCGCAGGCGTTAGAGCGTTTTCGGGCGGAAGTCGAATCTCATGCAGGTTTAGTGGAGACGGCATTAGCGCTTGGCGGCGATCCCAAAGACGCAGTTGCACCTTATGTGCAAGCGGCTGTAGAAGCCAGTTTGATTCCGCGTGTGGACTCGCTGCGGGCGTTGGGGATTGTGTGGATTCCGGGCATCATGGCGGGCATGGTCATTTCGGGGACACCTCCGGTACAAGCGGCATTGTATCAATTTGTCGTCATCGCCATGATATTCGCCTCATCCGGCCTGACATCTGTCGTCAGCACGCTGTTGATTCGCCCCTATGCTTTCACACAGGCCGAACAACTGATCTTACGCGCCAAAAGTTGACTGCTCAACCTTCTCAATGACCATCAAGTGGGACAATCCCCAGGTGTCCAGTGGGGTGCGCTCGAATAAATACAGAAAATCGCGGATAAGGCGCGCGGGCGTGCCCAATCGGGCGATGATGTTGTCATAGCCGCCATAGACGCGCGAATGATGCACGACCCGCACCGGCAAATCTGTTAACAGACGCCGGAGACTGCGTTTGGTATAGGCGCGGACGTGTGGCGCGAGTTTGTTGCGCCAGACATCGGGTAGATAGTTGATGAGGGGCGTATTGCCGAAGTGATACACGCCTTTCCAATAGTGGCCGTGTGTTTCAAAGGGATACCAGCGGTTGGGGCAAAATATGACCGCGCGTCCACCCGGTTTAAGCACACGCACCATCTGCTGCATCGCCATGCGGTCATCATGCACATGCTCGATAACTTCGTGCGACAAAATGGTATCGAAATACGCTGTGGGATAGGGGAGATATTCGGCGGCGGCGACTACCGCGTGCGGGGTGTCGGTACGCGCCTCTTGAATGCGGTCTAATTCGATGTCAAAGAGTTCGACCTGTGCCCGGTAGCGCCGCCCAATTTGCGAGGCGTACATGCCAATCCCGCCGCCAGCTTCCAGCACACGCGCATCGTCCAGCTTTGCCCACTGCGCCACCATTTGCAGGCGACGTTCCTGCCCCGCGCGCCAGACATAACTCGGTTCACCCCGTAACGCCGCCAAATCTGAATGTGCCATGCACCAGCCCTACCTGTGCTGTGTGACGCTCCCCACGAATAAATTCTGGGGCTTCTGTTGCACGCTTGCCCCAACG
>CAZTLI010000284.1:1307-7157 GCA_964614375.1 uncultured Anaerolineaceae bacterium | reverse complement strand
TGATTTTTAATGCGGGTTAAATTTGCTTCATACCCTACGGTTAAAGTCTAGTCCGAGTATAGCAACGGGCTTATGAGGTGTCAATATTTATGATAATCATCTGAAAAATTAACTCATGACGCATATCGTTTATCGTTAACGGGTAAAAATCCTTAACCCCGGTTAAACTCGAATGTGCGCTAATTATTGTTAGAAATCCATCAGATTCCGGCACTATTTGACTTCAAACCTATCAATTCGGGTAAGATTTGTCTATGCTGTGTCACCCAATTTTACTTCATCGTGAACATAAGCTGAGTCTATAAAATCTATTAGAAATTCTGGCAAGGACTGCTATAAAGAAAATGGATTTCTGAAAAATTGACACCTCTTTGGCGTTATGCTACTATGCGGTCAGATAGGCCAAATGTGCAGAGTGAGGATATTCATGGCTGAAGTTACCAAAATGAGCAAAGAAGAAGGGCTGTATGAGGCCCTGCGTGCTGTCATCGACCCGGAAATCGGGATGAACGTTATCGAACTTGGTCTGGTGCGCGATGTTTCAATTATGGACGACCGCGCGCACATCACGATGATTATGACCACACCGTTCTGCCCGTATGCGCCACAGCTCCTCGAACAATCCCGGCGCACCGCACAGGATTATCTCGGCGTACCCACAACAATTGAAATGGGTATGGAAATGTGGGATCCCAGCATGATGGAAGAAGGCGTCGCTGACGACTGGGGACTGTTTTAACTTCGGTTATAAACATAAAGTGGGCGCATATTCGATACGCCCACTTTTTGATTCCGGGTTGTCGCTCTTGTTAAGGTCGATTGTTGCGGACAAACGCCAGCGGATCGACATAATTTTTCAACAACCGCGCTAAATCCATGCCGGGCCAATCTCCGGGCTTCAACTCCAAAACCGTTGTTGGGCTGATGTCAAAGTGGAGATGTGGAATAAAACGCCCGCCGCCATCGCCGATTTCACCAACCTGCTGACCGCGTGTAACACGCTGCCCAACCTGTACAATCACATTCTGCATGTGACCGAATCGGCTGTAATACACCGCCCCACCCGGTGTCAGCAGTGGATCGTGGCGAATAATCGTGACATTGCCCCAGGGTGTCAAATCAGCCTGATAAATGACGACGCCACTCGCTGGTGAATACACCGCTACACCGCGATCATCATACGGGCCAGAACCCACATTCAAATCAACACCTGTATGATAGGAACGATAGGTATTGATGTACCCTTGGACGGTGTTCGGCCCAAAACCTGTCGCATCGCGCCACCCGGAAGGCCACACGCGGTCTCCTGCGCGTTCTGCCGCCGTACCTACGGGCGAATCATAACCATTGGCAACATACACCCCGTTGATAACGTCCGGCCCCGGCCCTGTCGCGGGCGGTGGTGGTGGCGAAGGCGGCGGCGAGGTTGGTGTGCCGGTGCTGACAATACGCCGCCAGCGAATGGCATCGAACGCAATTTCTTTCCCGACCTCGTGCGTCACGTCATTGAGGAACACCTTACCCGCATTCGGTGCGCCTTTCACCAGTTCAAAAATGCCCAACGATACCCAGACATTGCGGCGTTTCGACTGGTCGATTTCGACAACGACTTCGGTGTCTGTGCCTTTAATGCCATGAATTTTGAACCGCGCTTTTTGTGTTGTGGCGTGCAAACCGGGCACAAAAGTCGAAATCTGATAAGTGCCCGATTCGGGTAATTCCGTCTTCCACTCCGCCCAAACCTTACTGGTATTCGATTCGGTTGCCTTGTAAAAGAAGTTCCAGCCATACACGCCTGTAAATTGCTGAAATTCGTTGCGCCCTGTATAGGAACCACTGCGAAAACCATCGCCACCGGGCAGAATAATAACCTCATCTGTAAAATGTTCATTCGGTTCACCCGTGGGATCAGTCGGGCTGTTGGGGTCTATCGCCGTATTGACCGCAGCATAGCTAGAAATCACACCATAGCGCCACCAGCTAATGGCCTGTGCGCCATGCCGATTGGTCACTAAGGTAATGGCATCTTGCTGGTCACTAACGGGCGCGTCACCCTGAAGTGCGGGAATGATAGGATGACCGTAACCGCCCCATGTATCATAGGTTTGCTGCAAGACTTCATCGACTGTTCGACGGAATGTATACCAGTAGGCTTGTGGATGAACACTATTGATAAATGGAAACCACTCATCCGGGAATATGCTGTCGTAGTGCCAGGGGCGGGGATCCATGCTCATACCAATATGAAAGCCAGAGGGTACAGACTGCCGGATTTTCAGCATCAAAGGGCGTACCGCAGACCGTCCGCCCTCCCAGAAACCCGTGTAGGGTTCAACATCCAAAATCATAGACTTCACGCCGGGGCGATTGCACACTGCGCTAATCACAGCGGCTTCAGCATCAATATTCACACCTTTGGGCACACACCACGCATGAAATTCCAAGCCATTTTGTTCCAATACCTGCACCCAGCGATCCACACTCGCTTCGTTGTTAATCGCCAACGCGCTGTCGTCAAATCGTCCCTGCCAATCGCTGCCATCACTGGTCTTGACCCACACCTGTTTGACATTAGGGGCGCGCTGCCGCAGATTTGCAGCAAACTGCTCGATAGAGGTTTCGGGAACGCTGCTGCCCTTCCAGTGCCAGATTGCAACTTTTCCATCATAGGGTGTCGCTTTACGGCTAGCCGGCGTCTCTGCTACCACATCTTCAAAGGTGATTACACTGATGGATACCCATCCACCAAGACCGCGCTGTTCTATCCAAACCCAACCACTGGAAGTACGGGTATTCGGATAATAAACAAGCAGCCTTTTATCACGAACATCCCCTATATCGGCATAATTCGTCCCCGGCCCGGATCGCACATTCACATAAGAACTGACTGTATCAGCAATTGCTGTGCGTCCTGTTCCTGCTGTTGCGGGCTTTGGCACTGCTGTTGCACTCATATACCGCCTCCTGCTATTGGCTGGACAAACCCAAATCAAACAATTAGATAGTAGTACAAATCAACATTATAAGCAAAACAGGACGCACAAAAGCGTCCTGCTGCTGGTTTCATATTGCGAAACACCCTAATTCTGGGGTGGAGTACGCTTCGGCACACGCTCAGGATAAAGCACCGCGTTTAGTGCTTTCAAAAAACGGCGCGCCTCTTTATCACTCATGTTCGCCTGCCACACTTTTACGCGCCCGACCCATCCCTCAAGCTCATAATATTTATTATCGAGTTCATTGAGGACAATGTGTGTCGTCACGGTTGGCAAGGTCTCATCACGAATAGGCGCAGTCGCAACATACGCGCGAGCCTGTTCAGCGCGTTTAGGATACAGAAAGTGAACAAGGTTAAACCAGAGCAACTGCGCGGCACGGTGGGATAATACGCGAATCCAACGTGTGTCGGTGTCGGCTACCCCGCCAACAATCACAGAATCACTATTGGGCTTACTCGAAGCAAACCAGCCTGTTGACAAACCATATTGAAATTTCGCTTCATCTGCCATTCCCCACTCCACCACAACTCATCAATCAGTCTGATGTCGATGCTCTAGCATGACTTCGATGTGTCCCTCACCGGATACAACCTGACCGATGAGTGCCACCTGTTCATCCTTTTCCTGTAGCGCACACACAAGATCGTCGGCAACATCTGGCGCAACTGCCATGAGAAGCCCGCCCGACGTTTCCGGGTCATATAAGAGATGGCGTTGTGCATCTGACAAACCATCCGCGAATGTAACCCATTGACTAAAATACGCCGCATTACGCCGCATCCCACCCGGAAAGATGTCAGCATTTGCATAGTCAACAGCACCCGGCAGCCAATTCAACGCCTCATAGCTTATGTGAAAATTCGCCTGACTGAGGTGCGCCATCTCATGCCCATGTCCTAGTAAACCATATCCTGTAATATCTGTCATGGCATGAACACCCATTTCCCGCGCCAAAAGAGACGTTTGACGGTTCAAATGGCTCATACTCGCGATTGCCGCATCCACATGATGCGCTTCGGCCTTATCGTTCTTAAGTGCCGTTGTCACTACACCCGTGCCAAGCGCCTTTGTTAATAGTAACCGATCACCCGGTTGCGCGCCGCCTTTGGTGATGATTCGGTCAGGATGGACGACCCCGGTAACAGCTAAACCATATTTCGGTTCTTTATCCGTAACCGTATGACCGCCTGCAATAACAGCCCCGGCCTCACGCACCTTTTCGGCGCCACCACGCAAAATTGCCGTAAGAATACGGTGATCCAATCCATCCGGGAATGCGACAAGATTAAGCGCCAACAGCACATCACCACCCATCGCATACACATCACTCAGCGCGTTGGCTGCTGCTATCGCCCCGAACGCATACGGATCATCAACGACAGGTGGGAAGAAGTCGGTTGTAGAAATTATCGCCTGAGATTCATTGAGGCGATAGACCGCCGAATCATCAGGTGCATCCAATCCCACCAGCAGCGCCGGGAAGTCTTCAATTGGGAACAACCCCCGCAACGGGCGCAAAACTTGCGCCAAATCACTCGGACCGAGCTTAGACGCTCAACCCGCGCAGGCTGCCATCGCGGTAAGTTTGATTTCCTGTGGTTGTAGTTTGTGATCCACTAAACAGATTCCAATGAATATGCTGACAGATGCCGTCATTAACATGACTAGTTCAAAGTATAGGCGTTGTCTAAATTACAGCGCAACCCCGTTTTCAAACGATCTAACAATATCCTTACAATATCAATCAGCGCCGCATTTCGATATTAAACACAAACAAAACCTGCGCCGAACTCTACATGAACCAGAAAAGGATATACCCTTTCCGAAGGTCGAAAGTATGGTATAATCGCCACACTTCGGGGCGTGGCGCAGTCCGGTAGCGCGCTTGCATGGGGTGCAAGAGGCCCCCGGTTCGAATCCGGGCGCCCCGACAAACAGAAAACTCTCAATTAGAGAGTCTTTTTGTTTATGGCTCAGATACATCACCGCGTAATTGTCGGTCTAAGCGGTCTGAAAGAATCTGATATACATCATCAAATTGCGCGAATAATCCGTCTGCGTCAATCAACGCCGTATTCACATCCGAAATCTGTCCCCCTGCAAATTGTTCCATAACCCCAATCGTTTCGGTCATGGCAGACAACAAGAAACTATGGGCTTGTTCAGCACAATCTGGCACATCGACGCGGCTGAGGCCAAAGCGAATGTCCGCCATCGTAAGCAGTGCCTCGCCATCTGTGCGGTCGAGCATCGCATCGCGAGCGGCGATAAACGCCTCTCGTTGACGAAAAGAGATTTGTAACCAGCGTTCTAGCGTCGGCGTATCGTCACATGAACCAACAACTTGAATCGTACCAATGGGTGTCAGTTCAAACGGCGCAATCGTAGACGCAGGGCGGGGAACAGGCGTCAAATCGCGCAATGCACATCCACCCAAAATCAATGCAAGAATAAACCATTTCCATACCAAGTGTCGCATCTCAACACCTTATTATCACTATCTTCGCTTTAGGTTTATTTTTTCTAAGCGGAGATACAATTTTCAAACGGTTAAATAGAGCGAAGTGCAGTACAGTTAACTTACAATTGGATATTATAACGTATCCGCGTCAATGGAGGTCACCATGCCGCAGTTATTTAGCCGCATGGACGACTCAAGCTGGTTGACTCCCTCTATCGCCGACATACTGGATCAGGGGGCAGCGCCTCCCGGCGGTAATGGGACAATCCGCCAGCAGATGTTGCAACTACAGAGCGAACTCAACCAACATGGGACGCCCACGCGCATCATTAACGTGCGACCAACGCCGGCGTATACCCTGTTTGTAACGCGCTTAGGGGCAACGGGTCA
>CAZTLI010000284.1:0-1207 GCA_964614375.1 uncultured Anaerolineaceae bacterium | reverse complement strand
AAGCGTTTATTGGATGGATTAGTCAAAGAAGTCCAGCGACGCAGAAACTGGTTCAACGAACAAAGAGTAACCGATCTTGCGTCTTATAACGAAAGTATCAAAGATACAGACAGTCCGCCATTACCCTATATCATATTCGTCATTGATTCACTGTCGGATATGGATTGGAAACAAGTTGCGGAAACCTGGTTACCGACACTGCTCAAGCTGCTTGAACACAGTAAAGAAACGGGCATCTATTTTATTTTGACTGCCAATCAGTTTGAAGATTTGCCTAATGCGTTGGTCAGGCAAGTGATGATGCAAATCTTTATGCGGACGGCGGCAAATACGCAAATTACCGAAAATCTCGATAATTTTCATGGCTCGTTGATGACCTTTATCGACGCCTTCCTCAAGGATGGTCTGGAAGAGGAAAATCCAATCACCCCTGTGGAGGTCTGCTCCGTTTCTAACGAAGAAATCTACCGCGCAGTAACCTATTGGCGACAGGCCGCGAAACAGCGTTATCAAGGCGAACAACTCAGTCAGGTCAGCGGGCAGACAGGCGTGACCAGTATTCTGAAAGGGCCAAAATCACCCGAAAAACCACCCGCGCCCCCCATACCCGAAAAACCACAGGCCGACGTTCTCAAACGTGCGGCAGAAATGCTATCGAGCACCATCAAGCAGCGGTTGGAGATCCAAAAACCTGCCCCTGCCAAAATACCTGAACCTGTCGAAACCCAGGAATCGCCAACGCCAACGCCAGTGCCTGAACCCGTCGCACAAACCAACGGCGTATCTGCGACCGCCAAAGTGGTTGATATTGACCAACCCAACCTTATCGGGCAAGCGGCAGCCCTGGCAGCTTATCTCGGTTGGATTAGCATCGGGCCATTGCATGACGTGCTCGGATTGTCATTCGATGACGCCAAAGCGATGATTCGGGAACTCAAAGAGCAAGGCATCGTCGAAAATAGTGACTTTCCGACACCGCGCTTCCTGCGACTCCAACCTAATCCATTCCCTGAAGAAACACGCTAACGAGCTTGACCTTAAACGCAAACACCCGCCTGCACCAGGACGGGTGTTTTTGAACCAGCGTTGATGGAAAATGGCGCTATTCGTCAGCAGGCAGCACATTATAGTCACTGCATGAATCATAATTCGCGCCAAGAATGACTTCAAAGTCATACTCACGACTGGGATTCGGGTCGATAATGAT
>CAZTLI010000283.1:3068-7178 GCA_964614375.1 uncultured Anaerolineaceae bacterium | reverse complement strand
GCTGGGAAATTTTTGCCGAGACCGCTGGCGAACACCTCATCGAACTGACCTATCTCACCGGCGGTATCAGTTGGACGGCAGATTACAACGTGTTGCTGTCACGCGATAACCGGAGTTTGAATATCAACGGTTGGGTGACCCTCAGCAATACCAGCGGCACGACCTTCACCAATGCCCAACTTAAACTCGTTGCAGGCGATGTCAATCGCGCGCCGCAGCCGGTGGGTCGTGTTTCGGATTTCGCGCAGAACGAAGCGGCATTCGGCGCTGATAGTGATGTGGCACAACGTGAACTGTTCGAGTATCAACTCTATGAAATTCAACGGCCTGTCACCATCCGCGATAACGAAACCAAACAGGTCGAATTCGTCACCGCGACCGATGTCCCTGCCAATACCTTTTTTGTCTATGACAGCAGCCCGGGTTTCTTCAACTATGGCTATATCATCGAAGACCGCTATTATGGGCAAACGGGCATCACGGATGTGCAAAATTGGCTGGAATTCAGCACCGATGACGATGGCGGTGTGGGCGCCGATTTGCCCGCCGGACGGATACGGGTTTATCAAGAAGATATTGATGGTGCGGCGCTGTTGATTGGCGAAAATCGCATCGACCACACGCCACAGGGCGAGACCGTCTCTATCTATCTGGGCAATGCCTTCGACCTTGTGGGCGAGCGCATCCAGACCGATTTCACCATCATCAGCAGCCGGGTCATCGAAGAGACCTACGAAATTCGTCTGCGAAATCGCAAAGATGACGAAACGGTGCAAATCCGTGTGCCGGAGCATCTGTTCCGCTGGAGCAACTGGCGCATTCTGGGTACAACCCACTCGTATGAACAGCTTGATTCGAACACGATTGAGTTCCGTGTGGATGTTGCGCCAGATGGCGAAGTAGTCATTCGCTATACCGTGCAATATGCCTGGCCCAGTTAGGTAACGATAATCTCCAGGGCACATCTGACAGGGTGTGCCCGGATTTCTATCTCACTTCTCAGGTGCAGCTATGAAACACATTGTCATGTGTGTATTGAGTTGGATACTTCTCTTAACCGTGAGTTGTACATCAAGCAGTCAGGGTGAGGTCGCCGAAATGACGGAACAAGCGACTATTCATGAGACAACCCTTACGCCCACAGTTTTCTCGATTGATGATACGGGAGATGCCACATCAGAGTTTACGCCACCGCCAGCAACGCAATCTGCACTAGACACCGAAGCCGTCGTGCTTAACATCATTACCAGAGGCGGGCTATGTGCATATGGCATGTGTCATCAAGCAGTGACGATTCGCGCTGATGGACACTTTCGTGTGGAGATTGGCCTATCTGAACCCATGACACGGCAAGGTATGCTGGATGTTGCACGCATTCAGGAGATTCAGCAGGCAGTTGAGCGAACTGATTTTGCCGCGATTCGGGCTGTGCCATTTATGGATGTTTGTCCGACAGCTTACGATGGGCAGGAACACATCTATACATTTTACGTAGAAGACGGTTTCGAAGAATTATCATCTTGCGAGTTTGTTCTGGATGACAATCACCCGTTGTTCCGATTGATTTATCGTTTGCAAGCACAGCTCGCCGAACAGATACAAGAGGCGTCTATCGCTAGCCCAGCGTCACGGGCAGCGTGAACAGGAAATGACCGCCCGGATGTTTGCCGGGATGGACTTCAGCCCAGATGCGCCCGCGATGAATCTCGATAAAACTGCGCGCGACAGCCAATCCTAACCCGGCGCCTTGGATGCGTTCACGGCGCGCGACTTGTGTCCGATAGAATGGCAGGAACACATTTTCAACATCGTCTTCCAAAACACCCTGACCTTCATCATGAATGCCGACGAGGACGCAAGGCACGATGACGGCTTTTGGCGCGCTTTTGGGCAGCCCCGCATAATCTTCGACCAGACGCGCCGTAATGATGATATTGCCATTTTCCGGTGAATATTGCACTGCATTGAGCGTGAGATGACTGAGCACCTGTGTCATACGCTCAACATCCACCAGGACAAAGGGCAAATTCGGCTGGATTTGAAGATGGATGCTAATGCCGTTTGGCTGACAATACATATCCATCGTCGCGGCGATATTTTTGAGAATTTCGCTAATCTGGACATGTACCATACTCAAACTGAGCAAACCCGTATCGGCGCGAGTGATATGAATGATGTCGGATACGACATCACGCAGGTAGCGGGCACTGGTCAAAATGTGGGTGGCATACTCCTGGGCGGGTTCGGGCAAATCGCTGCCATACATATCCAGAATGAGTTCGGCAAACCCGCTGATAGACGTGAGCGGTGTGCGTAATTCATGCGAAACGCGCGAGACCAGTTCTTTACGAAGGGCGTGGGCGGTGTATTCAGGCGAAATATCGTGAAATGTCAGCAAACGCCCGACGACCAAACCGTCCTGATAAAATGGAATACTATGCCAGTTGATGGTGGCAGGGGCGCCTTTCAAACTGGTCATATTAAATTGCCCGTGATGGATTTGTGGGGATTGAATGTCGTTCATCACCCATGCCCGATAGAGTTCCTGCTGTACTTTATGCGAAATTTGCATTTTTTCCAACAGCGTTTGGATAGGCAGGAGTTGATCGACATCAACGCCAAACATATTCGCAAATGATTGGTTGAACATCATCACATACGGCGTGCCATGATACAGCACCTGTATTAAGAGACCATCGGTGACTGCATCCAGCAGAATCGCGCGCCCCTGCACCAGGAACGTTTGCTGCTCTAACACGATGTAATTTAGCAGGACATTGCTATAAAAGCGGCTCATCGTCTCATAACGATCAAAATCGCCTTGTTGAAACTGTTGGGATGCGTCAGTGACCAGCAGCAAAATACCCATACGATGCGATTGTGTTGCCAGCGGGAATAAGGTCATCGTCCACTGTGTAATTGGGATTGCCAGCGCCGCAATTAGAGGGCTTAGGTCATGTTCGGCTTGTGCTCGGCTTAGGGCAACGACCCGCCCGCCAGACAATTCCGTTTGTATAGCCTCCGTTATCTTATTGAGTTTGATGCGGGTATTCGGTTCTGGCGCGCCAAAATCGGGATGAGGCCATACCCCTTCGACTTCTAAATAATCAAATGGCCCTTGCGGAGCGTCCAGAAGGCTTGCCGGGCCATACGTCAATATCGCGCCGAGCGCAAATTCGAGCCGTTCTTCACGATTGCAGATCACCTCAATAGCCTGTTGGGGAGAGGTGGTATCATGGAGCAGTTCGAGTGTTTTTTTCGCGGCACGCACACGCCGTAAATAACGACTGGTGATTTGCTGCAACAACCATGTTTCTGCCAGTTGCGCTGGCGGTTGGAGCAGGGGTAACCGGGCTTCATTTAAATCAGAAGATTCGCGTCCGGCGACGACCAGAATACCGATGATGGTCTGATTGGACTGAGTTAACGGGCACACCAATGCGACCGGGAATACATCGTGGGGAACAGGATAGGCAGCAGCGGGTGACGACGGCAGCAGTCCGCCGAGTATGCTTTCGAGTGCTGTGTGAAACGTAGCAACCGATGTATCGTCAGGCGTATCATGCGGTGTGTAAATTGCCTGTGGAATACAGCGATTTTCATGGGCGTAATGTCGATAAATAATGCCGATGTCTGCCTGGACAGCTTCAACCGTCCCACGCAGAAGATAGGTTAGTGCCGCTGTATCCTGCGCCGTCGGACCCGGTGGATTTTCGTCTACAGAATAACGCCCACTAACTGGATCCGTCATTATTGCCGCCGCCAAATAAATCGGGTGCGCGGATCGTGAACATATAGCCTACGCCACGCTCGGTACGGATATAATGCGGATGATGCGAATCGGCTTCGAGCTTCCGCCGCAGACGGTGCATGTGAACACGCAGCGTATCTTCGTAAACATCTTCCGAAGGCCACACGCGCGCGATGAGCATCCGATTTTCGACGACTCGTCCGGCATTGCGTAAGAGCACATGCAGCAAAATGGATTCAGTCGGTGTGAGGCTGAGTGATTTGCCATTCACGACAATGCGATTATGGGCAAAGTCGATACTCAGGTTTTCATCGACCCGTACCACAGGTTCGCTGGCGTAATCCAGGCTGGGCATCCGC
>CAZTLI010000283.1:0-2968 GCA_964614375.1 uncultured Anaerolineaceae bacterium | reverse complement strand
ACACTGGCAGTCGCTTCATCAAGAATGGTGATAATGGGATTTTGCAGCAATACTCGTGCTAGAGACACAAGCTGCCGTTGACCCATCGACAGATTACTGCCGCGCTCACCCACTGCTGTCGCGAGGCCTTCAGGGAGGCTGCGAATCCAATCGCCCTGACCGACCATTTCCGCCACGTCCTGTACTTCGTCGTCAGAGGCAGCGGGACGCCCATAGCGAATGTTGTCTAATACGCTGCCATCGAACAGAAACGGCGTCTGTGTGACGATGCCCAGTTTGCTGCGATATGTCTCAAGATCAAAGCTGCGGATGTCCTGACCGTCAATGTAGATGTGCCCGCCCTGAAATTCATAGAAGCGCGCAATCAGCTTGCCAATGCTCGATTTGCCCGACCCCGTATGCCCGACCAGCGCCAGCGTCTCGCCCGCATGAATCGTCAGCGAGAAATCCGTCAGCACTGGTTCATTTTCGTTATAGTGAAAATCGACGCTTTCAAAGCGAATTTCACCCCGCACCGCCGGTGGTTTGCTATCGGTCTGTACCACCCGCGCCTCGGCATCAATCAGCGCGAACACACGCTCGCCCGCCGCCAACCCAATCTGGAATTGACTCCAGAACGACGCGATACTCGTCAGCGGAAACCAGAACAGCCCAATCGCCTGAATGAACAAATACCATTCCCCATATGTCAGCACATCCGCTTGCGCCGCTGTCCCACCGAAGTACACTAGCGCCGCCGTGCCGAAGCCTGCCAGCGTCACCAGTATCGGGAAGATGCTGCTGAAGGTGTACCCATTCCGCAGGTTGATGTCATATGATTGGCTGTTCACACCCAGAAACTCATCATACACAGTGTGCTCCTGCCGGAAGGTCTTGGCGATGCGAATCCCGCTGACCGTTTCTTGAATATGCTGATTGACCACCGCATTCACCCGCCGTGATTGGGTCACTGTGCGCCGCGCAATCTTGCGGAAGGCCAGCGCCGTCGCGAAGATAAAAGGCGAAATCGCCAGAGTCACCAGTGTCAGTGAGACGCTCACGGTGAACAGATAACCAACGAGCAGCACGACAATCAACGTCTGCGCGATGAGTTCGACAGAGAGGGTGACCACAGTGGAGAATGCCTGTGTATCCGATGTCACACGGCTGACTATCTTGCCCGATACGAACTCGTCATAAAACGAGAGATCGCGCTTGAGCACCGCGTCAAAGGCATCTTCGCGCAATTTCAGCGTCACATTGCCGACTGCCGCCGCCGTCAACCAGAAGCGGACACCGTTCGTGATCCAGATGAAGGTCCCCAGCAGCGCGACCACAATCGCAATGGTGATAATGAAGTTTGTGGAACGATCTACACCGAGTTGATCCAGACTTTGCGAGATATAAATCGGCAGCACGATGTTGAGAATCGTCGCCGCCACGACTGACGCGGCAATCACAAACATGCGTATCGACTGGGGTCGGAAGTAGCCGACAATGCGCTTGACCAGTTCCCAGTCGCCATATTGACGATCATAATCTTCGGCATCAAGGCCGTCCATAATGAAGCCCATGTCAATCTCCTGAGTTAGCTATCTGTCTAAACGGCCTGTTTGCCGGGCGTCGGCTCCAGCGGCGGTAGGGCGGCATCATAACGCGAGAAGATACGGCGATAGAGGTCGCTCATCCGCAGCAGGTCATCATGCGACCCGGCGGCAATCAATTTACCACCTTCCAGCACCAGAATATGATCTGCCCAGCGTATCTGAGAGAGTCGATGTGTGATGAGCAGGGTCGTGCGGCCTTGTTGCGCGCGGCGGATGGCTTTCTGAATCTCATCCTCAGTCGCGCTGTCAATGGCGCTTGTCGAATCGTCCAGAATCAGGATGCGCGGGTCACTCAAGAACGCGCGTGCCAATGCCAAGCGCTGTCGTTGACCGCCGGAAAGGGTCACACCACGAGTGCCGACTTTTGTGTCGTAGCCCTCTTGAAAGGCCATGATGAAGTCGTGTGCCTGTGCCTCTTTAGCGGCCTGTTCGATTTGCGCTTGTGTGGCATGGGGTGTGCCAAAGGCGATATTCTCCGCAATCGTGCGTGAGAACAGGAACACGTCCTGCTCAATTTTGGAAATTTGTGAACGCAGCGAGGTCAACGCCCACTCGCGCACATCCACACCATCCACCAGAATCCGTCCCGCCGTCGCGTCATACGTGCGATTGATGAGTTCGGTCAGAGTCGTCTTGCCCGAACCGGTTTGTCCAACAATCGCGATGGTCTCGCCCGGCTGAACATGGAAGCTGATGTCTTCCAACACATTGCCGTTCTCAAAGCCAAATGTCACATGCTCGAACACGATGTCGCCCTGTACGTCGGCGGTATGCCCTTCGGCGTTTTCGTCGAGGTCAGCCTTCGCTACGATAATGTCCAGAATGCGTTCGGCGCTGGCGACACCCAACTGTATCAACGAGGTCGAGAAAATCGACACAAACACCGGGAAACGCAAACGGGCAATCAACCCCATGACGGCGATAATTCCCGGAATGGTGATGTCGCCCCGTTGCAGCAGCAGCAGCGTATGCAGAAATACGATAGCGACGACAAAGCCATAAAACAGCACCGGCACGTACTGCGCTTCGACACGACCCTGTGCGGCGAAATAGTCCCGATAGGCACGGGCATTCTTATAGAACTTCTTGCGCTCAAAGGGTTCCTGCGCGCTGGCTTTAACGACCTCAATGCCCGAAATCGTCTCTTCCAACCCGGCATTCATCGCGCCATAGGCCATACGCTGATCACGGGTGACGGGCAGCAGCTTCCCGGCATACCAGCGTACAGACAACACATACACCACAATGAATAAGAGTGGAATGACAATCAACTCGAGATTGATGGTCGCGATGAAGATCACCGGCACAGTCAGGCCGAGTATCACCTCAAAGATGAAGAAGACACCCGGACTAATCATGATAATCAGGTAGTTGATGTCATC
>CAZTLI010000282.1:0-7196 GCA_964614375.1 uncultured Anaerolineaceae bacterium | reverse complement strand
GGTTGACCCGGAGATTATTTCACTGGCGGGCGGCTTACCAGCCAACGAATATCTACCAACAGAAGCCTATCGTGACTGTCTGGACACCGTGCTGAAGCGCGACAACGGACGGGCATTGCAATATGGCCCGCAATCACGCGAATTGTGCGAATGGCTGGCGAGTTACATGAATCAGCGCGGTGTGAAATGCACTGCGGACAACATTTTTATCACCAACGGTAATCAACAGGGCTTGAACGTCATCTCAAGACTATTTTTGAGCACCCGCCAGCCCGCCGTCATCGAAGAAGCCACCTTCACCGGTATTCAACAGGTCACAGCAGGGCGCGGCGCAACCGTCCGCACGATTCCAACAGATTATGTGACAGGCGCAGATATGGACGCGCTGGAAGCGGCCTTCGCGCAGCAGCCCCGTCCGCAGCTTGCCATTTTGATTTCCGATTTTCACAATCCGCTTGGTGTCACCATTAGCCGCGAGAAACGCCAGCGCGCCGCCCAACTCGCCGCACAATATGGCGTGCCATTGATTGAAGACGACCCGTATTCGGCCTTACGCTTCAGTGGCGAACCCATTCCACCGATTAAGGCATTCGACGAGGAAGGGTATGTGTTTTATCTGGGGTCACTATCGAAGATGTTAGCCCCGGCAATCCGTATGGGTTGGATGATCGCGCCCGAAGAACTCATGCCGAAATTGATGGTCATGCGCGAATCCTTCGACCTCGAATCATCGACCCTGTTCCAGCGAGCACTGGTCGAATTCTTGAAACGTGGTCTGCTTGAACCGCATCTGGAACAATTGAACGCGGTCAATAAGGAACGCTGCACCGTCCTGATGGAATCGCTGGATGAATTTTTCGGCGGCATCGGCACATGGACAGTGCCCGAAGGCGGCCTGTTCTCATGGATGACGCTGCACGATGAGACGATTGATACGTGGGACATGTTCAAAGAAGCGATTGACCAGAAAGTGGCCTA
Source organism: uncultured Anaerolineaceae bacterium (assembly GCA_964614375.1). Lineage (GTDB taxonomy): Bacteria > Chloroflexota > Anaerolineae > Aggregatilineales > Phototrophicaceae > CAZTLI01. The sequence goes on along the minus strand of CAZTLI010000282.1, from coordinate 6,218 downwards.
CATTCCTGGTTCGCCATTTGCCGTCAATGGCGACAAACGCAATGCCATGCGGTTGAATTTTAGCAATGTCAAACCCGAACTGCTGCCTGAAGGCGTCCGACGCTTGGCAGATGTCGTCAAGAAATATCTGAAATAAGGTAACCAAACGCACATTTTCTGTAAACGCACAACGTTTTTAAGAGGAGAGGTACATTATGGTAGACGCAACTGTTCCAGAAGCCCGCGCAATGACTGAGGAAGCCGATTTTCTCAAAATCAATTCGTGGGATCACGTCCACTGGTGGGTAGGCAATGCCAAACACGCCATGTTCTTCTGGTGGAAAGGTTTTGGCTTCAAACCAGTCGCCTATTCCGGTCTGGAGACCGGTAATCGTGATTTCGCATCGTATGTATTGGAATCGGGCAAAATTCGCTTCGTCGTCTCCGCGCCCTATAAACCCGTGAGCGCCATCGCCGCCCATCACATGCTGCATGGCGATGGCGTGAAATACATCGCGCTGGGTGTGGAGAATGTCGAGTCGGCATTCGACGAGACCACCAAACGCGGCGCAAAACCGGCATGGTCACCCCGTGAAGAACGCGATGACTTTGGCATCTATCGCACGTCCGCGATTCAGGCTTATGGTGATGTTGTCCATGTTTTTGTTGACCGCAGCGACTATACAGGGCCGTTCGCGCCGACTTATCAGCCACTCGACTTGCCGACACAGAGCGCAGGCTTAGCCGCCATCGACCATATCGTGGGCAATGTCGAACTGGGCAAGATGAATTACTGGGTCAAGTTCTATCACGAGGTGATGGGCTTTCGGCAGCTGCTGCACTTTGACGATAAAGACATCAGCACCGAATACAGCGCGCTCATGTCCAAGGTGATGCAAAATGGCAATGGGCGGGTGAAGTTCCCCATTAATGAACCCGCCGAAGGCAAGCGTAAAAGCCAGATTGAGGAATATCTCGACTATTACATGACACCGGGCGCGCAGCATGTCGCCATGTCTACCGGAAATATCCTGAAAACTATCGAGACGCTCAAACAAAATGGCATCGAATTCCTGCGCGTGCCCGATGAATACTATGATTTGCTGCCGGAACGAGTCAAAGGTATCGAAATCAAAGAAGACCTCGACAAAATCAAGGAACTTGGCATTCTGGTCGATCATGACGACGAGGGTTATCTGCTGCAAATTTTCAGTCGTCCGCTGCAAGACCGTCCAACGGCCTTCATCGAAGTGATTGAACGGCATGGGTCGCGCGGTTTTGGCAAAGGCAACTTTAAGGCGCTGTTTGAAGCACTCGAACTCGAACAGGAGCGGCGTGGTAATCTATAGTCATCGTAGGCAGGTGGGGCGGTCAAGCGGCTGTCCCACTTAAAGGTCGCCCATGCCTGCAAAAGACAAGCATCACGATACCGTCATCCGCGCGCTGGAAAAGATGGCTGGCGGATTGTTCGCCAACAAGTTTTGATAACCATTGGCAAACGCCATCTATGGCTTGATTTAAAAGCCGAACGTGACGGACAATCCATCTATGTAGAAGTCAAAGGTTTTGAAACAGAATATTCCATAGTTGATTATCTATATACTAGTGTTGGGCAATGTCTTACATATTTGGCAGCTATCGACCAGTTGAAGCTAGGCGTACCGTTATATTTAGCGATTCCCCAAAAAGCATTAACCGGAATCTTGAGCGAAATAATCGGGCAAATTGCTGTCCAAAGGGCGGGTATCCAGTTGATGAGCTTCGATAGTAATCGAGAGGAAATCTTGCAATGGGATCGTTGACTTCTATAGTTCGCGATGTGATGTCGGGCTATGCCGTAGAAGGCGAAAACGGTTACAGCTATTTAACCCAGAATATGGATGGTGACGTGTTTACGGTTGTGTACATCGGCAAGTATGAAGGCGAAACTTCTGTTGATACGGGCCTGCTGGTTCGTATTATGAGTAATCGAGTAGTCATTCTTCATGACCAGAATGACAAACAATTAGTCGATGCGCTCATGCAGGCTGGCGTGCCGCGTGACCAAATCGTGCTGGCCTATGCCGGCGAATCTGTCGAAGAAACGGCATAGACATGCTTTAGAACCATACTATTCAACACGTTCAAACAGCAATCATGAATCCTACGCACAAGCAATTGCACATTAAATAGGCAACTACGCAAAGGAGAGGGTACACATGCCTTTTTATCACAAAATCGGTCAAATACCGCACAAGCGCCACACGCAATTTCATAAGCCCAATGGTGGCGGGTTGTATCGTGAGGAAGTGATGGGCTTGGAAGGATTCTCCGGCCTGCAAAGCATCCTCTATCACCACTTTTTGCCACCGCGCGTCAAAGACACAGAATTTCTCGGCGCTGCCAAACCGGAATACGTGGACTTCGGCGCAATTCGGCACCGCGCATTCGCCAGCAAAGACATCCCCGCCGGGGGCGATGCCGTATCCGCACGGCGCGTCCTCATGGGCAACAACGACCTGACAATGGGTCTCAGCCGTCCCACCAAAAGCATGGACTTCTTCTATCGCAACGCACAGGCGTATGAAATGTGGTTCGTGCATGAGGGGCAGGGCAATCTCCGTTCACAATTCGGTCATCTGCCCTTTGAAGCGGGCGACTACATCATCATTCCCTATGGCACCACATGGCAAATGCAGTTGGATACGCCCGAAGGCCGTTTCTTCGTGGTCGAATCGAATTCCGCGATTGAACCGCCCAAACGCTACCGCAATAAGTACGGTCAACTGCTGGAACATGCGCCTTATTGCGAACGCGACATCCACACACCTGAGTTTGCCGAACCGATTGTTGAACGCGGTGACTTTGAAGTCCGCGTGAAGGTGCGCGATAGCATGAGCCGCCACATCCTCGACCATCATCCGTTTGATGTGGTGGGGTGGGATGGCTATCTCTATCCCTGGATATTCAACATCCGTGATTTCGAGCCGATTACCGGACGTATCCATCAACCGCCGCCTGTCCATCAAACCTTTGAAGGCTGGAACTTCGTGGTGTGTTCATTCGTGCCGCGCCTGTTTGACTATCATCCCGATGGCATTCCCGCGCCGTATAATCACTCCAATGTCAACAGCGATGAGGTGCTCTACTACTGCGATGGCAACTTCATGTCGCGCAAGGGCATCGACAAATATGACATCACACTGCATCCTTTTGGGCTGCCACACGGCCCACAACCGGGCGCGACAGAGGCGTCTATCGGCAAGGAAAAGACCGAAGAGACCGCCGTCATGGTCGATACCTTCAATCCGCTGCATCTGACGACTGAATCGCTGGAACTGGAAAAGGTCGAATATCAGGCGTCGTGGATGGAAGGTACGGGTGAGTAATCGCGCGAATCGGCAATCCGAGTAGAGGCACGTCTACTAAACCGGGCTGGTACGCTCGCGGCTGAGTATTCCAGCCCTTGATGTCCGTATACAACTGTCTTGATGTACCGTCCCGCGGGCGGCTTTGCTGCGATTATTCAGATTATCGACCAGTTCGTGTACCGCATCTACATCTTCATGCGCGCTTATTTTTGCGGCGAGTTCTTGATTAGGCGCTTCGTCCCGGCGATTGCGTGCGGATGCCAGTTGGTTGAGTGCAGTCAACGCCAGTTCCCTTCTCTATGCCTGTGCCATCGGCTGGCGAATGACTGTGCGGAGCTTTTCGGGCGCGGAACGGCGCGGGTCGCCCACATAGATTTCGTGATGTTTGCCGCCTGGCTGATAACCATTGTCTGCGATGTAAGCGTGCAGACGGTCAATGGTCGGCTTCTCGGCACTGTATGGGCCAATGTGCATAATCTGTACACATAGACCTTCATCGAATCGCTCATAACGCACCTGATCGAGCATCACAGGATTTTTCTTGCGACGCAGTTCATCACGGGCCTCATTGAACAGCATCTGTGTGATATGATCGGGCTGCATTATCATCAGCGTGTATTTCCACAGACTTTTGTCGGCGGTGAAATCGACATCGCCATACTTGTCGCCCATATTGTCCATCCACCATAACCCTTCCAGCGCCATCACCGGATAATCAATGCCCATTTTTTTGCTGGCGAATTTCAAGGTATAGGCCAGGCCGTAGAGCACCTCCGTTATCTGCTGAAATGCGGCTGTCGTATTCGGGTCGCCTTCGCCATCGACCATGATGAAATTCATCGGCGGTACTTCAACCACACGCACCTCTTTGGCGGATGGTGTGTATAGATGTTTGAGTGTCTTCTTCAAATCGAGCTTCTTCATGATCGTTTCTCCATTTGGATCGCTTTTCAGTCCATTTCCTTTAGCATACTGACTATTCCTGACATCTACTGTCAGAAATAGCTGGTAGAATTGCGATAAATAAGCCAGATAGCGGGTTTCAAGTTGTTGCAAGGGGCTGGTGGATGCTACCCTGTCTGATGATTAAGCGAATTCGAGGCCAACATGCGTGCAGACCGATTGCTATCCATCGTATTGCTGCTGCAACGGCATCAACACCTCACGGCGGGCGCGCTAGCAGAAACATTGGGCGTGACGGAGCGCACAATTTACCGCGATATAGAGGCGTTGAGTCTAGCAGGAGTCCCGGTGTATACGCGCACTGGCCCGGATGGGGGTTGTTTTCTGGATGAGGGCTATCGCAGCAGTCTGAACTGGTTCACAGGTGCGGAATTACAAACGCTGCTCTATGCCGGTTCAGCCGCACCATTGTCGGAATTGGGGATGCGCGATGCGATGGACAACGCCGTGCTCAAACTGCTGGCGCTTGTGCCGGGACGTTTGCAGCAGGATGCCGACGCGATGCGCCAACGTCTTTATCTCGACCCGTCGGGCTGGTACGGCTCAACAATAGAACACCCGACTCTGCCCCTGCTAAAAGAGGCGGTCTGGGGTGACCGGGTGATGGATGCGATGTACGAAAATTGGGAAGGTGAACACCAGCCATACACTCTCGCGCCCTACAGTTTGGTCTATAAAACGGATATGTGGTATCTGGTGGCGAAAAGCCTGCGCTCGAACTCGATGCGAACCTATCGCGTCTCGCGGCTGACTGACGTGATAGTACATGGCATCCGTTTTGAGCGTGACCCGGACTTCGATATTGTCGCATATTGGGAAGAAGCCGCCGCCCAATTCTTGCAGCGGATGCCGACCTACCCGGTTGTGCTGCGCGTGCGACCTCCCGCGATGATATATTTCCGTCATGTGATGACCGGGCGTTATGACGTGCTGGAACAGTCGGATGCGTGGTGGGTGCTGCGTGTGCAGTACACGGTGTTTGAGGAAGCGCGTACCAGCGTGCTCGGTCTCGGTACAGAAGCTGAAGTCATTGAACCCATCGACCTGCAAACAGCGGTCATTCAACAGGCACGGGCTATCGTCGCGAAATATGGGACAGCAAATGACTAGCTGTTGCTAAGGGCAAAATGAACCACAGAGGACACAGAGGGTTAGGGACGAAATACGTCAACATTAAAGGTCGCAAAGTTGGCGCACGCACCGCATTGTTGCTGATAACTACTTGATGAATTGCTGCCGTATTCAGGGCAAAAAGCGTTTTTTAAATGGTGTTCGATTTCAAAAGCGTATCCAGGAGTTAAAGAGCAAAAAAGAGTAAAAGAGGTTATCACCCATTTGTTGAAAACTTCCTCACAGAACGTTACGATTAGAGCAGTTTATTCGCACGCAAGATTCACGCTCTGGAGGCGATACGTATGCACTATACATCCGAGACGATGCTGGTGAAATCCAAAGACACAGGCGGCACAGGCGAATTTGCCCGCGTCCGTGCTGAAGATGCTGGATGGGACTACCTGAATATGTCCGCCATGCGCCTGAACGAAGGACAGACCTACAGCGATAACACGCGCGACTATGAAAATGCCATTGTCATACTCGGCGGCGTGTGTCGCATTAAAACTTCAGATGGCGATTTTGACCGTGTAGGCAAACGCCCCAACGTCTTCAGTGGGATGCCTTATGCGCTGTATCTGTCGCGCAACAAGGACTTTGAGATAGAGGCATTGACCGATGGTTTTGAGTTTGCGTCGTGCTGGGTGCCGACAGACCGTGACTATCCCACGCAGCTTGTCACACCCGATATGAGCGCGATTGAGATTCGCGGCGGCGGCAATGCCACACGCCAGATTAACGGCATCCTGCCACCGGGCTTTAATTGTCATCGCATTGTCTGTGTCGAGGTGTATACGCCGTCGGGCAATTGGA
>CAZTLI010000281.1:0-7202 GCA_964614375.1 uncultured Anaerolineaceae bacterium | reverse complement strand
ATCTGCGCCACTATGGAAGGTGATGGTGGGCATTATTATCAGTATCTTTCTGTGTACGATTGTCCTGTGGGTGTTTTTTGATGTCACATGCAGCCTGTTTATCGAACGCTGGCTGCCGATTTATCCCGGCGCGGAAATACAGGAAATGACCTATACCCAACTGCGCCCGCGGGCCAATGGCGAAACCTACATAACGCTGTACACACCTGATGAACGTAATCCGGTGCATCTGTGGTATATCCGCACCGAACGCGCCACCTATGAGGAAGATTCCAATCGCGGCCCCGCAGAGACTGATTGGCGGGTCATCGAAAATCCAGATGGCGAAGGCTCAATCATTTATCTGTACAGTCGGTGTGGATTCTAGGCAGGGGCAAGGCGCGCATCGCCCTTACGAACCGGCCCAACATGATAACAGGAAGTAACATGGCTCTGGCAGAATTCATCAAGGCAATGCCCAAAATTGAACTGCACGTCCATCTGGAAGGGGCGACGCAGCCCGCCACATTGCTGCAATTGGCCAGCCGACATAACCTCACGCTGCCCGCAGATACGGTTGCAGGCATTCGGGAGTGGTATCGGTTTACCGATTTTAATCACTTTATTCAGATATACATGGCGATTTCGGAATGTATCCGCACGCCGGACGACATCGAACTGCTGGCGCGGGAATTCCTGCGGGGGCAAGCGGCGCAAAACATCTGCTACAGCGAAGTGACGTATACCGCCTTCACGCACTGGAAGCAAAAGGGATTGTCCTTCGATGACCAGTTGATGGCACTCAATCGTGCCCGCAGTTGGGCGGAGGCCGAATTGGGCGTGACGATGGGGCTGGTGATTGACATCCCGCGTGGTTATGCCACCCCTGACCAGTCGATGATGGTTGCGGATTGGGCGGTCAGCGCGAAGGATGATGGCGTCGTGGCATTTGGGCTGGGCGGCCCGGAGGTTGGCAATCCCCCGGAGGATTATATCGCCGCTTTTGAACGGGCGATTGCGGGCGGACTGCCGTCTGTGCCGCACGCGGGCGAAACCGTTGGCCCTGCCAGCATCTGGGGCGCGCTGGACAGTCTGCACGCGGTGCGTATCGGGCATGGGGTGCGCTGTCTGGAAGACCCGGCGCTGGTTGATGCGCTGCGTGAACGCCAGATTCCGCTGGAAGTCAGCCCGACGAGTAATGTGTGTCTGGGCGTTGCGCCGACATTTGCCGCACATCCTTTGCCACGCCTATTAGACGCAGGGTTATCCGTCACACTCAATTCTGACGACCCGCCGATGTTCAACACGACGTTGACTGATGAATATCTGAAAGCGGCGTACACCTTTGGTTTTGATGAGGCACGTATGATGCAGTTCGCGCTCGATGCGCTGGCGGTTTCGTTCTTGCCAGAGGCCGATAGAGCCGCACTGCGCCTTACATTTGAAGAAGAATTCACGCAGTTACGCGCACAACACATCGCGTGAGAAGAACACATCGTTTATGGTGACGGGGCGCTCCCGTTTGCCAGTTATGAGGATAGATGCTTATGAGTACCATACCGTTCCTCGAACGTCTCAAACAGGATAAACCGCTGCTTGGCGATGGCGCGATGGGCACGATGCTGCATGGGCGGGGTGTTGTCCCGCTGAATACCTGTTTCGACGAATTGAATCTCACCCAGCCCGACCTTGTGCTGACTGTGCATCAAGACTATATCGCCGCTGGCGCAGATTTGATTGAAACCAACACCTTTGGCGCGAATCGTTATAAGCTGCATGAATATGGTCTGGCGGACAGAGTGGCAGACATCAACCGGACAGGTGTCGGACTGGCGCGGCGGGCAGTGGTCGATAGTGGACGCGCGAATGTCTATGTCGCCGGGTCGGTGGGGCCCTTGGGTATCCGCCTAAAACCCTATGGACGCCTTGATGCCGAAGATGCCCGCGCTGCCTTCAGAGAGCAAATTAGCGCCCTGGTCGAAGGTGGGGTGGATTTGATTCTGCTGGAGACGTTTGCCGATCATGGCGAAGTGTTGGAAGCCTTGCACGCCGCCCGACAGGTCGCGCCGGATGTGCCTGTGGTCTGCCAGACGACCTTTACGTCCGACGACTATACACTGCTGGGATTTACGCCGGCCCGTGTCGCTCATGAATTACGGATAGCGGGCGCGGATGTCATCGGGGTGAACTGCTCCGGTGGCCCCGCGCAGCTATCGCAGATCCTGCAATCCATGCGAAATGCCGTGCCCGATGCGTTTCTATCGGCGATGCCTAACGCTGGATTTCCCGAAACCGTTGGCGGACGAGTCATGTATTCGGCGACAGCAGATTATTTTGGTGATTACGCGCTGACATTCCGCGAAATTGGCGCACGTATCATCGGTGGCTGCTGTGGCACAACGCCCGATCATATTGCGGCGATGCGCGCCGCGCTGGATGACCCCAAACGAACCGGCACACATATTCATGTTCAGGAATCGGACGATGACATAGAAGGGCAAGCGCGCGCTTTTCGCCCGACCACACTGTTACAACGCTTACGGGAGGGGCAGTTCGTCGTCACGGTCGAAATGGCGCCACCGCGCAGTTATAACGTCGATAAGTTGTTGAAGCACGCCCGGTTATTACGCGATGCAGGGGCGGACTTCATCAATGTGGCGGATACCCCGGCTGCGCGGATGAAAATGAGCGCCTGGGCCGTGTGTCACTTATTGCAAACCCATGTCGGTATCGAGACGGTACTGCACTTCCCAACACGCGGACGCAACGTGTTACGGGTGCAGGGTGATTTGCTGGCGGCACATGCCCTCGACCTGCGAAATCTGTTCGTGGTGATGGGCGACCCGACGCGCATCGGTGACTATCCCGACGCCAATGACCAGTTCGACATCCCGCCGTCGCGTTTGATTGGCCTCATCAAGCAGCAGATGAACAACGGCAAAGACCTCGCGGGGAAGTCTATCGGCAGTCCAACGGCATTCACCGTCGCCTGTGCCTTGAATATGGGCGCGGAAGACCTTGACCGCGAAATTCGTGTGTTGATGAATAAGCTGGAAGCGGGTGCAGACTTCGCACTGGGGCAGGCGATATTCGACCCCGACATCATCGACCGCTTCCACGAACGCTATCAGCAGATTGTGGGCGAACCGTTCACGCTGCCCGTGCTGGTGTCGGTCATTCCACTCGCCAGTGCGCGCCATGCCCAATATTTGCATAATGAAGTGCCCGGTATTCAGATTCCCGATGCGATTTTTGAGCGTATGGACACGGCGGGTAATCATGCTGGCAATGAAGGCGTGAAAATCGCCCAGGAACTGCTGATACAGATGGGTAATCGTGTGCAGGGGGCCTATATCATCCCGCCGCGCGAAAAATATACCGTCGCCGCCCAGGTCGTTAATGCCGTCGCCCGCGGACGCCATATCCATGACATGACCATCAACGGCACGGCATAGTCACACGCTTGCCAGTGTCCGACCAATCCACTACAGTAGAGATAGCTCACTTTGCAGGTCGGCCAGGTTGTTTTATAGCTGACCTGCTGCACTGCTGACCACTATCCCTACAGGAGTCCTCATGCGCTTTTGGTTCATAGTCGCTCTCATAACCGTAATCGCCCTGCTATCTATCACACTGCCCATCACTGCCCAGACCGACCTTGAATGCTCTGGCGGCGAATCGCTGGCGGACGCCATCCGGTTTGATATGTCGCCTGTGCCGGAAGACGGGTTGGTCATTGTGACGGTTATAGGGCTAGAGGGTTTCGACCCGGTTCTGGGGTTGATTTACGAAGATGGCTTTGCCGATTGTGTCTATGACGACCCCGGCGCGGATGGTTATGGCGCGACACTGCCATCGACAGGCACAGTGGACGCGGATGTCACCAGTACACAGGTGCTGATTGATTCTGAAGACGGTATTGTCGGACTCGCGGTGATTGGCTATCAAGAAACCAGCGGCGACTTCCTGCTGATGGTCGAAGGCTTGACGTTTGCTGGCGCAGAGTGGGCGATGACCGTATCGCCAACAGCTAATTATGCGCTCAATGCTTATCTACTGGCAGCGGATGCGACACTCAATCCCGCGCTGACGATTTTGACCGCCGGCGGCAGCCCGCTGACGGATGGGGATGGCGCGCCAATTCAATGTGATGATGCCGGGACAGAGACCTGCTGGGGTGATCCGCTGGCGTTGTCTGGCGCGAGTATCGCGACCTTTGATGGCGAATTTATGGCAGCGGCAAACAGCGCGGTGCTGCATTTGCCGGATGATGTGATGGTGGGTGATGCAATCACAATCAGTGCCCGGTCACAAAGTGGCACAGCAGGGACAGGCATACTCGCGCTGCATGTGATGCAAGCCACAGGTGCGGGGGTGTTCGCTGCCCAATGGTCAACTGCCGAACGCGGGGCGGCGCTTGTGTGTGATGGCGTTACGCTGTTCGACAATGGTGTGGTGGTGACTTTTCCGCCAACGGTCAGTGACAATGCGTATACGGTGACGGCAGTGGGCCTCAATGCCTTTAACCCGGCGCTGGGTATTTTCACAGGCGACGCAGCGGCAGGCGCTTGTTATCGCCCAGATAGGAACGGCGCGAATGTGGGGATTAACTTGCCGACGACTGGCGAAATTGTCACCAGTGCGGGCACTGTGCGGGCGGTGATTGCGCCGGAGGTCGTGGCGCAAGGCGTGACAATGGTCATCGGTGATGAAACGGGCGCAGGCGGCGAATTTGCGATCATGATTGAAGGCGGGGCGGTTGCACAAACAGATACCGCGCCCTTTGGCGCCCGTGGTATTCCTGTCGTAGGTGATGGTCTGTCTATCGGTATCAATGACAGTCTTCTCGAATCCGGCGTATTCCTTATCAGCTATATGATTGCGACGGAAGACGGCTTCGACCCGCTGATTATGCGCCTGACGCCCGATGGCAACTTCATGGATGATATTGATGGCTTGCCGATTGCCTGTGACGATTCGGGGCGTGAAGATTTGTGTTGGGGGACGGGCGAAGACCTGTCGAATGCGTCGGTCATGTTAGCGGATGGGGCCAGCATTGCGGCCTTCTACCCCGATGCGATGCTGCGCCTGCCATTGGATGATGTGCAGGCAGGCGATGGTGTTTATCTGCTGTTGAGCAGTTCTAATATGGAGACTTTTGGCGCGTATGTCATCGTCTTACAATTGGGTACGAGTTAGATTAAGTTATGCGTTGTCGATATTAACCTGTAGATATCAGGTTCAGTACAGACGAAAGTGATCTTGCTTGTATTGATACCAACCCCACTGTACAATGGAATTATTGGCAACACTCTGTAAGACGTAATGGAATAACAGGCACTATTCATGACCGATGACAATCCACACAGCCTGCACAACAAAAACCGTGCGAGTGGCGAAAGCAGCACCGACGACACGCTCCGGGCAGTCCATGCCGGAGACGTGGATAGTTCGACCACAACGGATATGCGTCAAGAGGCCGAAGAAGCGATTCGGCGCTATACGCTGCAACCGATTAAACACCCACCCAACAGCGATGTCTTTAGCCACACTGCGCTCCTGCGTATCGAAGTCGATGGGTCACACCATCCGATTACCATTCACCCCAGCGATGAAATGATTATCGGGCGGCGCGACCCGATGTCCGACCATGTGCCCGAAATTGACCTCACACCCCACGCGGGTTATCAATTGGGTCTGAGTCGGCGTCATGCGATTTTAAAGCGTCTCAACAACCATCTGCATGTGGTTGATCAAGGCAGTCGCAATGGCACGTATCTCAATGGCAGCCGCCTGACGCCGCAAGTTGCCATCAAGCTGCATGATGGTGACGAACTGCGTATGGGGAAAATGGTGCTGCGGTTGTATTTTCAATCAGGCGATTCGACCTGAACTCATCCAACGACTGAAACGCAACTTAACCGATTTTGATGATCGGCATGATGCTGTTTGCGACGGCTGTCTGTACCAGACAGGTGCATTCGTGTTGTACAGGCGCGGTTGGCTAGGGGAGTTGGGGAATAATTGAAAAGGGATACGACCTGGTGGGTCAGTATCCCAGAATTTCGGCAACTTCGGCAGCGGCTTTTTTGGTCGCAAAGAGGATGTGGGCGAGGTGGGCATCTTCGACGACCAGCACCGCCAGCGACGCGCGCCCCGCCGGATACACGACCATCACGCCGTCTTCGCCTTCCATCATCAGGCGCTTGAGTTCGCCCTGTTCCAGACGCCGCAGGGTGCGCTCTGCCAGGCCAATCAATGTGGCGGACATCGCGGCAACTTGCGGGCTGCTGGTGGGATTTTCGTGGGGATTTTCGTCATCACCGGGCGGAAATGCGGCAACCAACAAGCCATCGACATTCACCACCACCGAAGCGGTAATGCCTTGAACCAGATTGTGCAGGGTTCGGAGTTTGTCCTCAAGGGCTTCACTGCGGTATTGCTGTGACATACGACGCTGCTCTCTTTATATACAGGTGTTGTACGCGAATATTGTCAGTTATGACACCAAATAGCCCATTTGCCACCACACAGTATAGCGGAATGTGGCGCTTGCCTCAAGCGGATACACCACAACTGTGTGATGACTCTGTGCCCTTCTTATATTAGCATCATTTTGCGATTCGCATACGCTAGTCTTTGACCCATTCCCGCGCGAGTTGTGCCAGTAGATAGCGTTCCTCGTCTGTGAGGTTGGCGGTGACGAGCAATTCCGGGCGATTTTGCCATGTGCGGCGGATGGCCTGTTCGCGCCGCCAGCGTTCGATTGCGCCATGATTGCCCGTTTGCAACACTTCCGGCACATCCAATCCTCTAAAACTTGCCGGACGGGTATAGTGCGGGCCTTCCAGCAAACCATCGGCATGACTGTCGCGGTGTTGCGCGCCGTCCGCACCCAACAAACCGGGGATGTGACGCATCACCGCATCTATGACGACCATCGCCGCCAATTCGCCACCCGTTAACACATAGTCACCTATGCTGATTTCCTCCGTGACGACCAACTGCCGCACACGCTCATCCACGCCCTCGTAATGACCGCACAACAGCACGAGGCGTTCGTGTCCCGAAAGTTCCATCGCGACCTGATGTGATAGCAAGCGTCCCTGTGGCGACATGAGGATGACCGGCGTATCACTGTCACCCACAACAGACTCGACTGCCCGAACGACGACATCGGCTTTGAGCACCATGCCCCCGCCACCGCCATAGGGCGTATCATC